>SHXF01000100.1 GCA_009693435.1 Betaproteobacteria bacterium
GACTCCAAGAAGCTTGCCGCTGCTGGTTTGAAGGGCAATGCTCAGGCGCTACTCGAAGTGCTGGCAAATGACCCATTTCAGAATCCGCCTCCCTACGAAAGGCTTGTCGGTGATCTAGAGGGCGCATACTCACGGCGAATCAACATACATCATCGCCTTGTCTATGAAGTCCTCAAGAAGGAACGCACGGTTCGCATACTTCGTATGTGGACCCATTACGAATGAACGCGACGCTTAACAACGTGTCGCAGCCGATCACCTTCGGCGGCGGCTGAACGCGGGGCGTTATGCGCCGTAAATGAGGAGCGTGATCACATGCCTCCCAAAATTCGAGAACTGATCTCCGATCTATAGAGATCCGGCTTCATCGATCGGGTGGTAAAGGGAGCCATCGGAACTTCGCGCACCCGAAGGTCACGAAACCGATCGCAATATCCGGTACCCCCGGCGATGATGCAAAGCACTACCAGGTTCGAGCGGTTCGCCGCGCGATTGAGGAGTCGAAGACATGAAAGACAGTGCACGATACGCAAAGATTGTTGAATGGTCCGAGGAAGACCAATGCTACGTCGGAAGCTCTCCGGGTCTCATCTATGGAGGCTGCCACGGATCGGATGAAAAGGCGGTATTTGACGAACTCTGCCACGTCGTCGAAGAAGCCATTGCGCTGTATCAACGAGATGGCAAACCACTTCCGCCACCGACTTCCGGTCGCGACTTCGCCAACACGATGCAGAACGTCGCATAACAGCGCGTTCCAACGGAGCCGCGGGAGCTGCCGCACCCATTGGTTTGGCTCGCTCGCGGCCCGTTGAACGCGGACGTAAGCGGCAACAAAGCATCATCCGGTGGCAGCCGCTATCCCGTTGCCGGATTCCTTTTCACCGATTACTTTGAAAACGGGGTATTGCGCAAGCGCCCATACCTGAAAAGGCATGGTGTATACGCGTCGTAGAGCGGCCACTGAGGTCGGGACCGCAGGAGGAAAATCGATACCGATTATGGGCGGAAATCGCCGAATTGGAAGGGCGCAACCGCAATCGTCGTGCGCTGTGCCCAGAGCGTTCTACGCGCTACTATTCGCGCGATTGCACAATGAGTCGAACGGAGCCATGCAATGACCCGAAAAGTAGCCATCATCACCGGATCCGCTTCCGGCATCGGCGCGGCGAGCGCGGTGCTGCTGTCGGAGCGGGGCTGGAACGTGGTGATCAACCACACCAAAAGCGCTGCGCGCGCGCAGGAAGTGGCGGCCGCGTGCGAGGCGCAGGGCGCCGAAACCCTGACTTGCAAGGCGGATGTCGCGCAGGATGCGGATTGTCGCCGGGTGGTTGCGGAAACCCTGGCGAAGTGGGGCCGGGTGGATGCGCTGGTCAATTCCGCCGGTATCACGCGCTTCGCCGACCACGGCGACCTGGAGGCGCTCTCCGCCGATGATTTTCTCGACGTGTACCGCATCAACGTCGTCGGTCCGTGGCAGATGGTGCGCGCTGCGCGCGCCGCGCTTAAGGCCTCCGGCAACGGCGCCATCGTCAATATTTCATCGGTGGCCGCGATGCGCGGCGGCGGCAGTTCGGTCGCTTACGCCGCCTCCAAGGCGGCGCTCAATGCCATGACCCTGTCGCTCGCGCGCAACCTCGGGCCGGAGATCCGCGTGAACGCCGTGTGCCCGGCCATGGTCACCGGTCGCTGGCATCTCGAACATCTCGGCCCGGAAAAATACGAGACCACGATGCGCAACTGGGCCAACGGCACGCCGCTCAAGCGCAGCGTCAGTCCGGAGGATGTCGCCTCAGCCGTCGTGTGGCTGATCGAAGCCGCCAACGCGATGACCGGCCAGTCGCTGGTGGTCGATGCCGGGTCCACCGTCGGCGTGCCGCCGAAGCCGGCTGCCAAGTGAGGCGACCGGGATGGCCGCGTGACATCGCGATGATGCCCGGAACCGGCGGCCAATGATCGCAATGACCATCCGCCATGTGGCGTGACCTGCCTGTTCCCCATCGGCTGGCGCGCATCAACTACGCGCCCAGGATGGTGTCCTTCGGTTATTCGTTGCTGGTGCTGGAAGCGCTGGCCGCCGAGCGCGCCTACAGCCTGTGGGTCATGCTCGCGGCCATCGTCACCTTCCTTGCCTATCCCCACCTCGCCTACCTGCACGCGCGCATCGCCGTCAATTCCAAGCGCGCCGAAATGCGCAATCTGCACCTGGATTCCTTCTTGCTCGGCGCCTGGGTGACGCAGATGGAATTCGCCTTGTGGCCGAGCGGCTCCCTCATCATCGCCACCTGCCTCAACAACACGGCCTGCGGCGGCCCGAAGCTGCTGCTGCGCGGGCTGGTGGCGCTGGCACTGGGCGCGCTCGGCTGGGCCAGCCTGGCCGGTTTCCGGCTGAACCCGGATACCGGGGCACTGGTATCGGCGGTCTCGCTGGTCGGTCTGCTTGCCTACGCCTCCTGGGTCGGCTACATCATGCACAGCCAGAACCAGCGGCTGATGCGCACCCGCGATGCGCTGCGAAAGAGCGAGGAGCAGTTCCGCTTCATCGCCGAGCATGCCGGGGACCTGCTGGCGGTGGTGGATGCGCGCGGGCGCTTGCGCTTCGCCAGCGAGTCCCATCTGAACTACTTCGAACCGCGGCAGGTCGAACCGGGCGCCGACTGGTTTGCGCTGGTGGCCCCGGAGGACCGCGAACTGGCGCGCAACCGCTTCCAGACCATGGTGTTCTCCGGCAACGGCGAGCGGGTGCACTTGCGCATGACGGTGCGCGGCGGCGACACGCGGCTGATCGACTGCGAAGGCAACCCGGTGCGCGACCGCGGCGGCGATTCGGAAATGATCATCGTGTTGTCGCACGACATCACCCATCGCTCGCGCGCCGAGATCGACCTCGCGCTGGCGGCGCACGCCTTCGACAGCCTCGCCGACGGCGTGCTCATCAGCGACAACACCGGCCGCATCGAATTCGTCAATCGCAGCTACACGGCGCTGACGGGATACGAGCCGCGCGACGTGCTCGGGCGCACCACCAACGATCTGAAGATCGGGCTGCAGTCGCAGTACCTGTTCAACGACATCTGGAATTCCATCGAGCGCAACGGCAACTGGCGCGGCCAGGCGATGGAGCGCTGCAAGGACGGCTCACTGGCGGCGGTGTCGGCGAGCGTGTCCGCGGTCAAGAAAAAGGACGGACCCGCGACGCATTACGTGTGGGTGGTCAACGCCAACGCGCGCGGCAGCGAGGCACGCGTCGCATGGTCTGCATCCGATTCACAGGAGTGGCAATCGCGATGAGCATCATCGACTCGCACACGCATCCCTTCGGCAACCCCAGGGCCGATCTTACCGGCCGCATCCGCTCTCCGCGCGACGCAGTCCTGCTGCGCGTGACGGACCCGGCGCTGTTCTCGCAGGTGTGGGACGCGCCCGAAGACCTGTCCGGCCAGTTGCTCGCCGACATGAACGAAAACGGCGTGGACGCCGCGTTGATCCAGTCTCCTCCCAATCGCGCGCGCCGATTTTTTCGCGGACGCGATCCGGCGCAATCCGGAGCGGCTGATCGGAATCAGTTCGGTGAACAAGACGGTATTTCACCAGTACGACGGCGCCGACACCCGATCGCGCCTGAACATACGGAACGCGGCGGTGGACGGCTTCGCCGAGACCTTGCGCATTCAGATAGGGGAACTCGGCTACTGGGGCGTGGGTGCATGCGTGAACTACATTTTCTCGCAATCGACCACGCCCGACGATGTCGCGCGCGACTTGATGCCGGTCATGGAGGTGATAGACCAGTACCGCGTCCCGGTGATGTTCTCCACCGCCTGGAACCAGTTCGGCCGGCCGGTGCACAAGGGCATTCCCTATTTCGTCGATGACCTGGCGATAGCGTTTCCGGAGGTGCCGTTCATCCTGACCAAGATGGGGCGCGGTTACGATTTCATTTTCGAGGTCTGCCTGCTCATCGCCTTCAAGCACCAGAACGTGTATCTCGATACGGTGCAGGCGCCTGCCAGGCACATTGCGCGCGCGGTGAAGGAACTGGGCGCCGATCGGGTGCTGTTCGGTTCCGACTGGGATCGTGCCTGGCGCGAAATGGGCTGGCGGGCGGCACCTCTAATAACTACCGCAACGCATTCGAGGTGATCGAGGAGGCAGGCCTCTCCAGGGAAGACAAGGAATGGGTGCTGGGCCGCACCGCGGCCGAGTTGTATCGCTTGCCCGCCTGAGTGGGGCCGGGAAAGCCGCGCAGCGCGTCGCGCGGCAGCACGATCAGGCGCCGACCGCCGCGGCGCGCCGCCGGAAGAAGATCATCGCGTGCGCGTCCAGCATCAGATCACCGGCCCTGTCGAAAAGTTCGTAGAGCATCATCACCTTGCCCATGTTGGGTCGGGATGCCGACGCCACCGCGCTTTCCACCGTGATGCGCAGCCGCAGCAGGTCGTCCGGAACCAGCGGTTTGAGAAAGCGCATGCGCTCGTACCCAGGCGAGGCGAGGCAGGCCGAACGCCCGAGCAGCCCGTCGACGGCAAGGCGCTGCGCGATGCCCCAGGTGTGCACGCCGCTGCCCACCAGACCGCCGAACGACGAGCGCTTCGCGGCACCTTCGTCCACATGAAATGACTGCGGATCGAATTCGCGGGCGAAGGCAATGATCTGTTCCCGGGTCACGGAGCGCGCGCCACAGTCGAACGCCTGCCCCGCGGAAAAATCGTCGAAGTAATACAAGTCCCGGGGCGACTGCGTCATCGTGGCGCTCCCGCATGCGGCATCAAAAGCCCGCCTCCACCAGCTTCGAGCCTTCGACACGCGCTCCCGGGTAGTAGGCAACCGCAAACGAGGGACGCGCCTGTATGCGCCGGTACCAGTCCGTCACGCGCGGCAGGTCGCGCCACATCGGATCCAGGCCGATGTCTTCCATGCGCACCACGGTGGGCACGAGGCTGATGTCAGCCAGGGTCAGTTGTTCGCCGAGCAGCCACGGCCCGTCCTCCAGCGCGCGCTGCATGCGCTCAAGCGCCTGGCGCAGTTTTTCCTTTGCCTCGGTTATGTCCTTCTGCGGAAAACCGCTGCGGTCCATTTTCTCGTAGAAATGCCGGCGCAGCGGCAGCTTCGCCTTGTGGGCGTTCCATTCGTCATCGGGGATGTGCGCCCAGGCGCGCATGATGAAGGCGTTGAACGAGGGCGGACGAATGGCCGTGGTCGGCACCTCGTCGATGTACTGCCGCCAGGCGCGCATGCGGGCGCGTCCCCACGCATCGCGCGGCACGAGCGCCGGGTAGGGGAACATCTCCTCCAGGTATTCGTTGATCACCGACGAATCGATCACTGCTTGCCCGTTGTGCACCAGCGTGGGCACCACGCCATTCGGGTTGAGCTTGAGGTAGGCATCCGAGAGGTGCTCGCGCCCGCGCGCGCTCAGGGTGCGATCGACGTAGGTCATGCCCTTCTCCGCCAGCACCAGCCGCACCTTCTGGCTGCAGGTTGAGTTGGGGAACTGGTAGAGCTCGATCATGGGTTCTCCTCATGGTCGCGACGGCGGGTGAATGAAGCACGCAGATGCTGCACGGCACGCGTGCGGCACTATGCGGGGCGCTGCGCAAACCTGTCAAGGTTGCACGGTAATGCGCTGCAGGGGCAGACTTCCGCACACGCATTAGCCGACGAAACAGCGGCGTATCGGGCAGCGTAGGGCAATAAATTCTTCAAGAATTATCAGAACATACCCTATAACGGCGGTATCAGACAGGACATTGTCGTCCAAAAATAGTATAATTCTATTGATTTATGCAAAATTCTGCCGCGCTTCGCCATGCCACACTACGCGCCGTCCGGTTCGGCCTGCGTTACAGTGCGCCATTCAGGGACAGAATCCATGACGGCTTTACCCGACGACATCCATCCCGGCCCGCTATCACGCCCGCAGCCGCTGCAACGCGATCAGCTCGACGAGGCGGGTAAGAAGGTCTACGACGCGGTGTTCGATCCCCGGCGTCCATCGCTCGCTGGGCTGCAGGGGCCTTTCGGCATCTCGTTGCACAGGTCGCACCAGGCCAGATCCATGTTCTTTTCGGAAAATGATTTAGCGTCACAATGCAATGCATCCCACACTTAACCTCTTTGTAACACGGCAGGATGAATCTGTTTCGCGCGGCTTCGGAGGTACACCGATTCCGACGTTTGGGCACGCGGCAAGTGGGTTCGACGCCTATCGGACAATGGCAATTGATTCAGTAGTCAACAAGCCAGACTCGTGGTGCCTGACAGACACAGACGCTGCCGCAGCGTTGGGACGAATAATTGACGGCCCCATTTCTTCTCATTCTGACATTGAGCGCGCTGAAAGCGCGCTCGGATCGCCTCCGACTCCATGATCTCCCTGCTGACGCCTTTTGCGGCCTGCGTTCATACTCTGACGACCGACAATGGGAAGGAATTCGCGCAGCACGAACGGATCGCCAAGAAGCTTGATGCCGACCTCTTCTTCGCTCATCCCTACTCCTCCTGGGAACGTGGTGCTAACGAGAACATGAACGGCCTCATTCGCCAGTTCTTCCCCAAGAAGATGCGTTTCGATTCAATCACCGCGAAGGACATCGAATTCACCATGCATCGGCTTAATCACCGTCCCAGAAAGTGCCTCGGCTTCAAGACGCCTCACGAGGTTTTTATGAAACAGCTACACACGCGTCAAAACGCTGTTGCATTTCAGACTTGAATCCGCCTACATGATGCGGGCCACGAAAGGAATCATGCTGCGCTCCGCCGTCATTAGCACCCAACTAAACCTTAACCACGTCCGGATAGGGACTAACTTCGCTGCGTTTCCGCCTATGAAGGAGCAAAAGACGATTGGTGAGTATCTCGATGCGAAAGAACAAGAAGCCCTCGCGGTAAAGGAGACTCTGAACCAGCAAATCGGCACTCTCACTGCATACCGTAAATCGCTGATTCACGAATGCGTCACCGGCCAGCGGCGGATAACCGAGGCAGACGTGCGTCATACTATTGGCCGGACTGCCCAACTAACGGGAACACGTCAGCGAGACGAGATCCATGCCTGAACTTGACACTATCAGCGTAACAGGTTTTAAAAGCATCGCTTTCATCGAGAAATTGAAGCTTGGGGCCATCAATGTGGTTATTGGTCCGAACGGTTCCGGAAAATCCAATTTCATTGGTGTGTTCTCGTTTTTGCATGCCATTCGCGAAGGCCACTTGCAGGACTATGTGATCAAGGCGGGCGGCGCAGACAAGGTGCTGCACTTCGGGGCCAAGGTGACCAAAGCCCTGCAGATTCATATCTCGTTTCAGGGTGAGAAAAATCAATACCTGATTAATCTGGAGCCAACCACTGCGGATGAACTCGTACCACAGTCCGAATGGGCGTATTTTTGGAATAAGTCGAAATATCCGAAAGGCCCCTTGGGCGAGGGCCTCCCGCGAATCGGCAAAGAGGCCGGTATAAGCGCGCAAAAATCGACAGTAATTGCGAGCTATGTGCGCGACCACGTTGACCGCTGGCGCCTTTATCATTTTCACGATACCAGCGTCACATCACCGATGAAGAAAACGGCTGCTGTGAATGACAACCGCTATCTGCGACCGGATGGCTCAAATTTGGCTGCATTTCTTTACTTCCTGAAAAAGAAGCACGAAACCTCTTACAGCTTCATTCGTCGCACTGTGCAGGGAGTCGCCCCTTTCTTCGATGATTTCCAGCTTGAACCCCAAAAGCTGAATCCGGAAAAAATTCGGCTGGAGTGGCTGCATAAAGGGTCGGAGGCCTATTTCGACGCGGCGTCGCTGTCGGATGGAACCTTGCGTTTCATTGCGCTCGCGACATTGTTTCTTCAGCCGGATGGATTTCGGCCGTCGGTGATACTGGTAGACGAACCTGAATTGGGGTTACATCCCTACGCCATTACGCTTTTGGCCTCACTCATCAAGCAGGCATCGATCAAAACGCAGGTCATCATCTCCACGCAATCTCCGCTATTGCTTGACCACTTCAAGCCCGAAGACGTGTTGGTGGCAGACCGCGTGGAAGGGGGCACACAGTTCACCCGGCTTGACTCGGCGAAACTGGACTCATGGTTGCAGGATTACAGTCTCGGCCAGCTCTGGGAGAAAAACGAACTGGGCGGTCGCCCCGCGGTCGAGTGACCCCATGCCCCGATTGCTAATCCATGTTGAAGGCGAGACGGAAGAGGTGTTCGTCAATGAGGTGCTTGCCCCGTATTTGTACGGTTGCGGCTATTCGAATGTCGGCGCTCGATTACTCGGTAATGCCCGCCAGCGTGATCGGCGTGGCGGTATTCGAGGCTGGCGGACGGTACGCAAAGATATTCTGCACCATCTGAAAGAGGATGCGGATTGCCTTTCAACGACCATGGTGGATTTCTATGCGCTACCCCAAGCGGGGGAAAGGGCGTGGCCGGGTCGTGCGGAAGCGGCGCAGCTTGCTTTTTCTAAAAAGGCAGATTCTGTCGAAAGCGCGCTTCTGGCAGATATTTGCAGTGAGATGGGTGATGGCTTTGAGCCAAACCGTTTCGTGCCCTACGTCATGATGCATGAGTTCGAGGGGCTCCTCTTCAGTGACCCCATTCGATTCGCTCAAGGCATCGGCAGGTCCGATTTATTGCCCAAATTTCAGGCGATTCGTGATCAATTTGACACGCCTGAGGAAATCAATGACTCGCCCCACACTGCGCCGTCCAAGCGGATCATTGATTTGGTCCCTTCTTACGAAAAGCCGCTCATGGGCACCTGGGCCGTCCAAGCAATTGGACTGGATTCTATTCGTCAGGAATGCCCATTATTCCGAAATTGGATGGAAAGAATTGAGCAGTGGCCACATTAGCCGCGTGACATGCCCAAGAAACCACACAGAATCCATGATGGCTTAACCGAGCTGCCACTGCCGCCGCTGGCATGAGCGCTTCAGGACACCGGGCTGAGGCCGAACTGAGTCCATTTACGGCCCCCGTTCTTCCCTGATGCAGACACCGATCAAAGGAAACACTATGCAAACCACTTTGCTGGGCAAAGGCGGCCCGCTGGTCTCGGTGGTGGGCCTGGGCTGCATGGGCATGTCCCCGGGTGTCTATGGGCCGGTCGACGATGCGGAGAGCATCGCCACGCTGCATGCGGCCATGGAAGCCGGCATCACGCTCCTGGACACAGGCGACTTCTACGGGATGGGTCACAATGAAATGCTCATCCGCAAGGCGCTGGAGGGCCGCTCCCGGGAGCGGGTGATTTTGTCGGTGAAGTTCGGCGCGCAGCGCGATCCGGCCGGGGTGGCGGTCGGCTACGACGCCCGGCCGCAGGCGGTGAAGACTTTCCTCGCCTACACGCTGCGCCGGCTCGGCACTGATTACATCGACATATACCGTCCGGCCCGCCTTGATCCCGCCGTGCCTGTCGAAGAGACGATAGGCTCCATCGGCGACATGGTGCGCGCCGGCTACGTGCGTCACATTGGACTCTCCGAGGTCGGTGTCGAGACGATACGCCGTGCTGCCAGCGTGCATCCCATCGCCGATCTGCAGATCGAGTACTCGCTGATGAGCCGCGGCATCGAAGAGAAAATCCTGCCGCTGCTGCGCGAACATGGCATCGCCGTCACCGCGTACGGTGTGCTGTCGCGCGGGCTGTTGAGCGGGAATATTCCGGGACGCGACGCGCAGGGCGATACGCGGACGAAACGCATGCCGCGCTTCGAGCCGGGCAACCTCGAAAAGAATCTCCGGCTCGTTGACGCGCTGCGCCAGTTGGGCAAGGAAAAGTCGGCGAGTCCCGCGCAATTGGCGATCGCCTGGGTGCGTTCGCGGGGAGCGGACATTGTTCCGCTGATCGGCGCCCGCAGGCGCGGGCAGTTGCAGGAAGCGCTCTCTGCCATCGACCTCAAGCTGGACGCTGAAGATCTCGCGCGCATCGAGGCTGCCGTCCCGCACGACCAGATTGCCGGCGGCCGATACGCGCCGGCCCAGATGGCGCATCTGGATAGCGAAGCGCACTCGTAGGACTATGCTGAACAAGGGGGCGGCGCCCCCTTGTATATCCCCCACTTCAGAGGAAACACGCTTGACGCTTTTCCGGAAATGGACACTTGTTCAGTGTTTCCTTAGCGCACGGGCACCACTACCAACGCGCGTATTCTGATGCTGCGCAACGCGAGGGGAGAGATTCCCTCGCAGCGCGAGGCACTCTCAACCCGCGTTCTTCCCCAGAAAATCCAGCGCCCGCGGCACCCACGGGCCGTCCGCCTCGCCGCCCGCATAGCACGCGCCGAAGTGGTTGCGTCCGGGCAGCACGACGCGCTCGCTCCTGCCGCCGGCCGCAACGAGGGCGTCGCCAAACTGGTCGGCCTGTTTCATCAGGTGCGGAAAATCTTCCGAGCCATAGGCGATGAGAAACGGCGGCAGGGGCGACTGCAGGTTGCGGATCGGACTCGCCTTGCGGTCGCTGTCGGGGTTTGCCGCGGCATCGCCGAGGAAGCGCGGCCGTTGCGGCAGGGCGCCTTCCATGAAGTCGTATACGCCCGAGATCGGCAGGCAGCCGCGCACCACATCCCCGGGCAGGCCGAGTGCCGCCTGCCAGTCGCGGCGCACGGCTAACAGCGAGCAGTAGTGCCCACCTGCGGAGTGTCCGCCGAGGAAGATCTTCGAGCGCTCGCCGCCGAATCCGGCGGCGTGCTCATGCACCCATTTGACCGCCGCCATGCAATCGTCGGGACCGGCGGGAAAGGTGTGGCCCGGCGCAAGTCTGTAGCCAGGCGAGACGAGGGTGACGCCGGCTGCATTGAGCGCAGGGGCCATGAAGCCCATCCACTCCTTGTAGCCGCTGGTCCAGCCGCCGCCGTTCCAGGCAATGAGTATCGTGCCGTTGGGTTTCGCGGCGCGGTACACCGCAATGCCCTGATAGGGATCGGGCCCGTAGCGATGCTCGTCATAGACGATGCCTGCGCTCCTCGCGAAGCATTCCTTGCTGTAGATTTCGCCCGCTTCGGACAGCGGTTCCTGCGCCGGATAGTCTTCGAGTTTCATCGTATCGCCTGTGCTGAGGGTGAGAGTGAGGAACGGCAGCGCGGAGAAGATTATTCTCCGCGCGTCAGCCCGCCGCCGACAGCCGGGTGCGGCCTTTACCACCCCCGTCTGCGGCCGGCGAGCGTTCGTGAAGCACGGGGCCGTCTGTCACGGCGTCAGCTGTTACGGCATCAGACAAGGAACGGAATGCCGTCGAGTTCGGCCTCCGAATTGACCAGATCGACGCGCTTTGATGCGATGCGCAGGCCCTCGGGTGTGCGGCGCAGATGGTGCAGGACGAGCGCCCCCCAGGTGCGCTGGCGTTCCAGGCGGTACTCGATCAGCACCAGGGTGGAGGCGATGCGCAGCTCGGTGTCGTCCGACTCGAGGATCTGCACGTTGCCGACCTGATGGCAGGTCCTGGCGAGCGGCAGGCGCGCATGGGCGCGCGGATGCGTGTACTGCTTCACGCGGATCTCGAGCAGCGTGCGGTCGTCGTGCACGATGGAGGAGGTCTCCAGCGCGTCTTGCTGTCCCCGCTCCAGGGGTATCCAGTAGGTGGCGTCCTGCGTGTAGAGCGACAGCCATTCTTCGAAGCGCTGGCTGTCGAGCAGCCATGCTTCGCGGTAGAGGAACTGTCCGATTTCCGCGAGTTGCACGGTGTCGATTGCCGGTGCGCTCATGATTGCGCCTGTCACGGCTGCCCGCCGCTGTCGGTCATGTACTTGAGCCAGGCGCCGAACTGGCGCCGGATGAAGATCTCGCTGGTGCCCGTGCCGCCGCGCAGTGTGTCGTGTTCGTCCGCCACATCGCCTCCTGCGCCGCGGGAAAGGTTGACCCATTCAGGCTGTCTTGCGCTGAGGCCGCGCTGCACCCGCGCATAGACTTCGAGGTCGTCGGTGAGCACCCATGAGCCGGTGCCGTTGACCACGTTCGAGAACGCCACGGTATCGCGGAACATCTGCTCGGGCGCGCCCTTCAGGCGCAGGTTGTAGGTGTAGACCACGGTCCTGTCGACCGCGAGCGGATGCACGATGCGCAGCTGCCTGAACTGGCTCATGAAGGAAACATTCGGATAGACGATGGAGTTCCAGCGCGTGACGCCGAGGATGCGGTCCGCTTCGTCCGTGCCGGTGCGGGCTTCGAGGCGCTTGCGGTATTCGTCGAACACCGGGTTCTTCAGGCCCACGACCAGGCGGCTGTCGGAGTGGTAATCGCCCATGAAGCCGTGGCCCCAGTCGGTGGTCCACATGCCGATGGCTTCCCACACCGGCTCGGGCGCGCCGTTCTGGCGCATCTGGCGGATCGAGATGTCGGCGTATTTTTCCGGCTTGCCCGGGTCGTCAGCCTCCTGCGCCGCCTGAACCGAGGAGATGTGCACGTAATTGGGATGCACGCCGTCGAGGTGGTTCTCCAGCATCAGCTTCCAGTTGCCGTCGTACACGTGTTTGAACACACCGCCCGCGATCTCGACCTCGCCCTCCGGCGCGCGGTCGACGAGGTCGTCGAACGAGGTGGCGAGATGGCCGAGGAATTCGCGCAGCGCGGGACCGGTCTTGGCAAGCGAAGCGAAAATGAAGCCGCGGTAGCTTTCCACCCGCGGCGCGTGCGCGAGGCCGAGTTCGGGGAAGGCCTGCTTCGGATCGGCGGCGTAGCCCTGCGGCGTGGGCACGGTCATCAGCGTACCGTCGCTGTCGAAGCTCCAGCCGTGGTAGGCGCAGACGAATTGTTTCGCGTTGCCCCGCGTCTCGGCGCAGAGCATCGTGCCGCGGTGCGTGCAGCGGTTGATCAGCACCTGCACCGAGCCGTGCGAATCCCGGGTGACGATCACCGGTTCACGGCCCATGCGCGTGGTGAAAAAATCGCCGTCGTTCCGGATCTGGCTGTCGTGGCCGAGCAGCAGCCAAGCGCGGCCGAATATCCGCTCCATCTCCAGTTCGAACAGCGCCGGGTCGCTGTAGACCGCGCGGTGCACGCGGTCCGGGCGAACCAGGCTGGCGACATATTCGGTAGCGCGGACGTCCATGGTTATCTCCTTGCGGAAGGCGGTGCGGCATCGCGCGCGCACCTCCCTGTGCGAGTGCAGGCAAGCACGCGTTGACAAACGAATGCTATTCGTTAGTCTAGCGTTTTGACCCATCCACGCAAGAGGAAAACATGAACGCCCGCCCATACACGACGCTTTTGAAAGCAGCCGGCATTGCGCTCGGGACGCTGGTCTTTGCCGCGGGCGCGCGCGCCCAGGCCCCCGCGCTCGAAGAAGTCACCTACCTGTTGCCCGCACCCGCTTCGCAAGTGGCCTTCGCGCCCTGGATGCTGGCGCAATCGCGCGGCTACTACGCGCAGGAAGGTTTGAAGGTCAACTTCCAGCCGGGCCGCGGCGGCGTGGATGTCGCCAAACAGGTCGGCGCCGGCAATGCGCCGGTGGGCGGCGCCTTCGGCGACACCCCCATCATTTCTCGCGCGCAAGGGGTGCCGGTGAAATCGGTGGCGGTGCTGGGCGGGCGCTCGATGACGCAACTCACCGTGCACGAGGATTCCGCCATCCGCTCGCCCAAGGACCTCAAGGGCAAGACCATCACCGCCATGTCCTACGCCGACAGCGGCTACTACGCGCTGCTGGCGATGCTGGCCACCGCGGGCCTGGGAAAGAACGATGTCGATGCGCAGGCCGCAGGGCCCGCCGGCACCTGGCAGTTGTTCACCGCGCGCAAGGCCGATGCCATGGCCGCGGTCCCCGAGTGGGTGGTCGAGGCCCGCCAGGCGGGGGCCAAGGTGCGCCTGATGCCGGCCTACGAATATACGCAAAGCATGGCGCAGGCGATCATCGTGTCCGACGATATCATCAAGAAGCGCCCCGACCTCGTCAGGAAACTGGTGCGCGCCACCTTGAAAGGGATGAAGGACATCATGAACGACCCGAAGGCAGCGGTGCGCGATTACGTCGCGGCCATGCCCGCCCACAAGGGGCGCGAGGCGTTCGTCGAGGAAACCTTCAGGCTGTACAACTCGAACGTCTATCCGGGACAGGCGGTGCTCGGCGCCATGGACCCGCAGCGCCTGGCAGCGCTGCAGAAATTCTACGTGTCGCAGGGCATAGTGCCGACCGAAGTGCCGGTCGGCGATCTCTATTCCAACGAGTTCCTGCAGTAACCGCAGCAGCGCTCTGGTGCGCACGCGTATCGGGTGATGAACCCGTATATCGGGTCATGAACTCGTAGCGTGCGCCATGCGCACGGAGCGCCAACGAAGCAGTGAAAACGGCCCACAAGCGCGTTGCTGCGGGCTGGGGCGGTTCCCGCGGCAACCCGCCTCAAGCGGCACTTCGCGTCAGGGCATCAGTTTGAACGCGCCATTTTCGATGCGGACCAGCACCCGGGCGCGGCCGTCGAAGCCGTTGTGGTTGGTGGGACTCAGCGTGAATATCCCCTGCGTCGCGACCACGTCCTTCGCCGTTTCGATCGCATCGCGCAACGCGCTGCGGAATTCAACCGTGCCCGGCTTGCCCTTTTTCAGCGCGACCGGGATCGCCTGGCTGATCAGCAGATAGGCGTCCCAGGAATGCGCGGCGAAAGTGGTGACCGAGCCGGCGCCGAATTTGGCTTCGTAGTTCTTCGCGAAGTCCTGCGCGACTTTCTTGATCGGATTGGAGTCGGGCAACTGGTCGCGCACGACGATCGGCCCGGCCGGCGCGATGATGTTCTCGGCCGCCTTGCCACCGACACGCAGGAAATCGCGGCTGAGGATGCCGTGGGTATGATAGATGCGGCCTTTGTAGCCGCGCTCGATCAGTCCCTGCTGTGCCAGCGCCGCCGGGGTGCTGGCCGCGCCGACGAACACGGCATCGGGATTGGTCGCCATCATTTTCAGGATCTGCGCGCTCACCGTGGTGTCGGTGCGCGCGTAGCGTTCGGCGGCCGTGACCTTGATGCCCGCGGCCCCGGCCAGCTTGACCAGGGTGTCGTGATTGAGGTCGCCCCAGCCGTCGGAAAAACCGATGAACGCAACCGACTTCACGCCGTTCGCCTTCATGTGTTCGACGATGCCCTCGACCATCAGCGACACCGGCTGCGGCGTGAAGAACACGTACGGGTTGCGCACCGGGATAGGCGCCAGGCAGATCTGCGGCGTCTTCGTCTCGAGTGCGATATCGGCGAGTGCCAGACAGGTCGGCGTGGAGGTCGAGCCGAGGATCACGTCGATCTTGTCTTCCTGGGTCAGCTTGCGCATGTTCTTGACTGCGAGACTGGGATCCCCAGCGTCGTCGAGGGCGATGTACTTGATCTGCTGCCCGGCGACGCTGGTCGGCAACAGTTCCAGTGCGTTTTTCGACGGGATGCCGATAGACGCGTTGGTGCCGGTGGCGGTGAAGGTGCCGCCTATGGTGATCTGGGCCCGCGCGGGTGAAAGCGCGAACAGCGAGGCCAGTACGGCGGCGAGCGGCAGAAAACGGAAGTGGCGAAGCATGGTGTTCCCCCTGGCACGTGGCGCGCACGGCGGGTGCCGGCGCGAAGTCCGGGCAACATAGCAAACGCCTCGCACAAGCGCAACAAATGGCCTCCCGACCATAACTCCGCTTTAACTGATGTCCTGACCGCCACGGTAACCACGCCCAGACGCGGAACTAGTTCTCCTATGTGGCTGGGCGTTATCTGCCTCTTTTAACACTGACCAGATTTCTTAGAGCGGAAATATTCGCCCTTTTGGGGAAC
>SHXF01000101.1 GCA_009693435.1 Betaproteobacteria bacterium
CCGGTCATCCTGCGAATAACCATGCACATGTGCGTGGTGGCCTTGGTGGCCTTCCTCGCGTTATTGTGGTGGCTCCCCACCCTGTAGCTCGTTTCCTTCTGACCGCCGCGCTTGCGGTGGCATTGAATGCTCACGCCGATTTCACCGGCAAGGTCGTGGCGGTAGCCGATGGGGTCACCCTGACCGTCTTCAATGACCGTGTATAGGTCAAGATGCGGCTGGTGGAGATCGACGCGCCTGAGGCCAAGCAGGCGTTCGGGCAACGCTCCAAGCAATCCCTATCCGACCTCTGTTTCAACAAGACCGCGACACTGGCAACGCAGGGGCAAGATCGCTACGGGCGCACCCTGGCGCGGGTGTCCTGTGCTGGTGTCGATGCCAATGCAGAAGAGGTCCGCCGCGGCATGGCATGGGTGTACGACAAATATGTGACCGACCGCAGCCTGTACGCGCTGCAGGATTGAAGCCCGATTAGGCAAACGCGGACTTTAGGCGCATCCTGAACCGATGCCGCCGTGGGAATGGCGAAGGGAGCGGTAGTAGGCAAGAGCTTTTCTGCTGGCCATCACCATTGCCGCGCATGGCACGATTCATCGATTGTGCGACGGCGGATGAACGCTGTTCGTTCTCACCGCTAAGGGCATTGTCCCCGAGGAAAGTGAAATGAGTTGTCCATACTGTGCGTCCGATGAAAGTTGCGAACATCACCTCTTAAGTGTAGACCTCGGAGAAAGCAGCGGATGCGGCGGAGCTCTGTACGAGCTATTCAATGCCAGGTGGGAGGGAACTAAGTCCCAAGGATATTCGAACGATGATGATTTCGACGAGTTAGTCTCCTTTGAGCAATGTCTTGCCGAGGTCGAGGAATTAGCTACGCAAAGCGCACAGGAAGTCGCAGGGGGGCTTGCTTCCGGAAGTTTTGAAGACTTCTTTTGCTCGACAGCAGCGCAAGTCGATAAAGCGGTTGAGCTCTACGTGAAGCGATATGGGCTCCAGACGAATCGCTAGCCGCTCCGCTGGCTTCGGTGACTTTGGTGGCTGGTTATAGCAATAACCGATGGTGACATCATCACCGGCCTGAATGACCGCACCCAAGCAAGTCAAGATGCGCCTGACCGAGATCGACGCGCCTAAGTCAAAGCAGGCATCGGCAACAAGTCGAAACAATCCCTGCGCCCCGCCTTTTGGCTCGCGAGGAAATCATCGATTGCGCGAGCCGATGAGGATCGCGAGTTCCTCGGGGGCGAGAATCAAGGCACCCTGCGAACGCGCCGCTTCGCCCAGCAACCGGTCCGCCGTGACCAGCACTCTCAGCTGACTCTTCGGTTTCGCTTGCATGTAGTTCAGCGAATCGAGGTATTTGACGATCTCCCCGTCGGCGCGGTCGGTGCCGGTGCCGCCCGAGTAGTGAATGACGAGGTTGTCGGAGACCGAAAAGTCATGCGCGTCCTCGCCGTCGTACCAGATGTGACCTTCCAGATTCGGAAACCCTCTTGCAAGCTCATCCACTTGCTGGGCCAATTGCCTGCGCGCCTGAGGACCCGGGGAACCCCCTTCGAACTCCAGTTGCAGCGCGGTCCTCAATTTGAACAAGGCATTGTGCCCGTCGATCAGGAGCAGGCATGCCTCTCCCTGCCCGATCGATCGCTGCAACGCGTGCAGCGGAAGCACCTGCAGCAACCTCGCGTCCTTCTCACCGCCGCCGTTGCCGGGTCGGACCGAATACAGCTTCCAGCAACCCGCATCGATCAACCGGTATGCCGAGGTCAGTGCTTCCTCATGCACAAGACCGAGCCGGTTACTCCCCTCCAGATCCGTGCGCAACGCGGCCAGCTCGTCAAGCGTGGGTGCCGCCTTGATCTGACGGGAAAGTTCCTCGGGTATGGAGCGGTCCGTTGAGGCGACATCGCCCGTGCCAAGCACTGCCTCGAGCTCGGCCACGCGCGCCGCCAGCAATGCCGCCGTTCCCGCGAGCTCCGGCAATGGCCGTATCGACTCCCGTTGCGCAATGTTCAATCGCTCGATCATGGCGAGGCAGTCATCGCGCTCACGCTTCAGTTCGGACCACAGGCCGAAGCGACGATCGGCCTGTCGCTGGCGGGAAAGCAGCCCTTCCGCCTGTTCCAGCAGGCTGCCGGTGCCGGATTCCGCCACGGTCTTGGCAAGCGTCTCGGCCGGTTTCAGCCACGGGAGCACCCTTGCATCGACCCGGCGTTGCGCCTCGACTGCCACCTCTCGCTCGAACGTATCGGCCAGCAACCGGTGCGCGGCCTGTTCGGCCGAGAGCGCATCCCGCGCGGCCATGAGACCGGCGTCGCGCAACGTGTTTTGGGCGAGCGCCTTGTCTCGTTCCGACTTTGCCTGTGCCAGTTCCCTGCCAAGGCGTTTCACCTCGCGGGATTTCTCCCCCAACTCCGCTGTCGCCTCGGAATATTTCCTGTCCAATTCACCGGCGTTCCCGCGGACCGGCGCAACGCTTGCGGTTGTAACAACGCTTGCGGCTGCAACGACGCTTGCTGCGGCAACGACGCTTGCGGCTGCAACGGTCGGTTCTGCCTTCCCGACGCTGCCCAGAATAGCCAGGAAAGGGCCGAACAACTCGGTCAGTGCCGCCCTCGCAGCCTGTTTTTCCGCGGTTGCGGCCTCAGCGGGGTGTTCCTGCGCCAACCCCGCAAGGCCAAGCGCCCTGACGCCCTCGCGGTCGTCAAGCAGCATCGCCGAGTAAAGCGGGTCGTTACCGAAATAATCGCGCAAATGGTCCTCGGCCGTGCTGATCGCCCTTTCCGACAAGATCGCCAACAGTGCCTCGCCCAAACCTGCGTTCCACAGCAGATCGCGCAGGGCCTTCGGCATTTCCCCGGCTTGCTGCAGCATCGCCTGAACACGGTCCAAGGCCACCTTGTGGCTCATTTTCCCTGGCCGGAAACCCGATTGAAGCGACGGGCTGCCCGCCACGAAGTCCAGGATCGACTTCGGTGCAGCCGCAGCCAACGAAGCTTTCCAAGCCGCGACTGCGCGCGGGTCCGCGGTGTCGCCGTCGACCTTCATGGCCGGCAGCTGCTCATTGCCTGCTCATTCTTCACCCCACATGGTGCTGCGCACCGGAACTGACCAACCTGCGAAAATTGCGTGGACCGCCTATATTCAGCCTAGCCTCCAATCCGGCCAAGTGGTTGAAAACGACTGGTTGAAGACGCCTATTCCTGGTCAATCCAATCGCGCTGATCCGGTCAATCTGAATCGCGCAAACGACAGGGCAGATGCACACAACTGGTATCTTGATCATCACGCGATTGGAGAGAGTCTTCGATGTCACGTATCACCGGCTACAACCTGATTGGGTGCCCCGCGTGCGGCGAAGTATATGCTGCTACCGCGTACGGGTCGTACCACATATACCCCGAGGGCACTGCGGCGATGCCTGTGAAGCAGTTGTGCAGATGTGCATGCGGGCAACTGTTCCCGTGGCTCGGGGCACCGAGGTTGGGCCGTGTCCCAGCCACGCGGATCGACTCGAAGGAATGGACGGTGGAGGAATGTGTCATTCCCGCCTTCCTGAGAAAGCGGCCGGACGAAGGACCGCTTCAGGCGATTCGTGTTACGAAAAACGCGGCGCGATCGCAATGGTCGTCATGGTTTTTCGGCAAGCGCCGTTTTCGCCCCCGGGTATCCTCGAATTTTCGGATGTATCCGATTGCAGTGTTGGTTGGCAGCGATTAGAGTCCTGCAGAATCCGGAATCGGGATCGCACTCACCGGCTCTAAAGCCTTTGCGAAAGTGAAGGGGAGCACCATTGCAAATTGATTGACGAACTGGGTGGGCGGCCCGTATCGGACATAATTGTGCTTGTCCCAAACATACTTCACTTCAACCGCGCATTTCAGGGCAACCCTCCCAATCCGCTACCATCCGGGTAAGCTGAACAGTTACAAGACAGGTTAATTTGCCGACTGGGCGATAATCAGCTCAGGAAGAGCTTGATGGTGCCCTTAAACACACCAGTAGTTTGAAATGAAAATGGAGTGGCAATGGTAGCAAAAACATACCCGGCACAGCCCGGGTGGGAGGAATCGGAGCTGGAACTCGGTGGTGTAAAAACGGTGGTGATGGAAGCGGGCGAGGGTCCGCCGCTTCTCTTTCTTCACGGATGCGACGGCCCTCGAGATTTTTCTGATTATGCGTTGCTTGAATTGGCGCGGCGCTACCGGGTCATCGCGCCTTGGCATCCGGGGTTCGGTCCTTCGATAAGGCCGGCCGCGTTTCGCGACGTGTCCGATCTTGCCTATTTCTATCTCGATCTAATTGACGCGTGGAAGCTACGGGGGGTGACCCTGGTAGGCGCTTCGATCGGCGGCTGGATTGCGGCCGAGATCGCGGTGCGCAACTCCTCGTCGATCGATAAGCTCGTCCTGTCCGGCCCGCTAGGAGTGAAAGCCGGCGATCGCACCACGCGAGATTACCTGGACTTCTTCACCCTACCGCGCGCGGAGTGGCCGAATGTCGCCTTCGCCAGTCCCGAGAAGGCGGTGCGTGATGTCGCTATGATGACGGAGGCGGAACTGACGCACATGGCACGCAACACAGAGGCGCTCGCGTACTACGCTTGGAAGCCGTTCCTGCACAATCCGCAGCTTGCAAACTGGCTGCACCGTGTGAACGTCCCAACGCTGGTGATCCGCGGCGCGCAGGACCGGATCACAAGTCGTGCCTGTCACGAGCTCTATGCGCAGTCCATCCCGGGTGCGTCGTTGTGCGTGATCGCGGAGGCAGGGCACTACCCACATATCGAGCAGCCCGTGGCGTTCGCGAAGGCCATGCTGTGAACTACTTCGTCTTATCCGCACTGGAATTCGGCAAATGAAGATCTGGTACTTCTCCGAAAATCCCTATCCCGCCGCCTGGAAGGCGGATCCGAAGAATCTGCGGGTTACACTGCCCAATGAGCTGTTCGATCCCGAAGTGGGCGCAGGCTTGCTCAACCGCTATCTGGATGAGTGGGAGCTTTGCGACGAGCTCGGTATGAACATCATGATCAACGAGCACCACAGCACCCCGACGTGTCTTTCGGCTTCGGTGATGATGCCGTTGGCGATGCTCGCGCGCACTACCAAGCGCGCGCGACTCCTCACCTTGGGGGTGCCCATAGGCGTGCGCGCCGATCCGGTTCAAGTGGCCGAGGAACTGTCCTATGTGGACGTGGTCACGCGCGGGCGGCTTGAGATGGGGCTGGTCAAGGGCTATCCCACCGAGGCGGCGCCTGCGAACATCAGTCCGCCGACGATCACGAGCCGCTTCTGGGAGGCGCACGACCTGATTATCAAGGCGATGACCACGCACGACGGGCCATTCAACTGGGAGAGCGAGCACTTCCAGTACCGGCAGGTCAATATCTGGCCGCGGCCCTACCAGCAGCCGCATCCGCCGGTCTGGACCACCGCTTTTGGCGCCGCGGGGGTGAATCCCGTGGCTGATCATGGCTATCGGCTGTGCGCAGGATTCAATGCGCGCAACGGCAAGGGCATCTTCGACACCTACCGCAGGCGCGATGCTGAGCTAGGGCGGCCCGCGCCCGAGGGCGACCGCTTTGGCTATATGGCGCTGTTGGCTGTTGGCCATACCCGCGAGCAGGCGTTCGAGCGGATCAGCAAGATCCGCGGCTACTTCGAGAGTTCGGCTGCCACCAGCGAGGCCTACACCAATCCGGCCGGCTACGCTCCGGTGGAGGCGAACGTGCAGGCGCTGCTGCGCGGGCAGAAGACCGGCGTGGTTCGCTCGCCCTACTTCCAACGCGACGGAATAACGCCAGTGAACAATGTCACATCCTCCATCCCGGAGTTGATCAGCTCGGGTGCAGTGTTCGCCGGCACGCCCGACGAGGTCTACGAGCAGTTGCGCGACTTCTACTGCTACATCGGCGGCTTCGGGCACCTATTGCCGATGATGCAGGGCGGCTGGCTGTCGCACAAAGACACGGTGGACAGCATGACGATGTTCAGCCGCGAAGTGCTGCCGCGGCTCGCGGGGTTCGACTCGATCGAGATTGAACGGGCGGGTTGACAGTCGCTTAAAGTAGAGCAATCCCCCGATCCGCGAGTGCAAAGTAGGATTGCCTATCGACCCTGGGGAGAGTTTTTGCTGGGCGCGTCGGACATAGCTCGTGCACGGAACCGCGGGCGCCGTCTCATGGACGTCGTTACTCCTAGACGTGTGACATTACTTGACGCGGCTGTCGGCAAATATTCATGAGCGCTTTGCATGAACTGTCCGCAGGCGGGCAGTCTCCGCATCATCAATACCCCCGCTTTCATTCAAGGCCACGCCGTAGAGCGCACGCGCAGCGTCGCGAGAGACGAAGCCCGCTTCGACATCTAAGGCGACCCGCGCGGGGGATCGTTGCAGTGGCTCACCGAAACCGCCGCCCCCGCCCGTATGAATGAATACACGGTCGCCCCGATCCAGCGGCGTGTCCGACACCTTCAGCACGATGCGGCGTTGTTCGCCAGCACGCTCGATCTCGACGTAGCCCGGTTCCCCGTTGCCACCGCCGAATATGCCCCATGGAGGGCAGCCATGGCGCTCGAAAGTGACTGTGAGGGCGCAGGGTGCGCCTACGGTATAGGCCTTGTCCAGCCCTAGTCCGCCTCGATATTCGCCGTAGCCACCGGAGTCGGTGCGGAAGCCGCACGCGTCAACCCGAATTGGATAAAGCGCTTCCTGAACCTCTACAGGAACATCAAGCGTATCGCCATGGGCAAGTGTCTTGTAGGGCCCCGCCCCGTCCCTGCCGAGCGATGCGCCCCATCCACCATGCGCAGTGTCCAGATGGGAGAAGAGTGCGCCCGTCAGCGGATGCTTACCCTGAAAGCGATGGGACCCCATGTTCGCATGGTGTCCCGCTGTGACACGCTCGGGTGACGAATCCGCGATGGCACGAATGATTGTGTCGATCACCGTTGGCAGCGGCGCGCTATAGCGCGCGAGCGCAGCTGTAGGACCGGCGCTCAAAAATTTGCCCTCCGGCAGAACTACATGCAACGGCTTGAAACTACCTTCATTCGTCGGTTCGCTAGGTGTGGTCAGATATTTGAACGCAAGCCGTGCCGCCGTTATGCCTCCACCTTGTGCGCCGGAGTTGAATGGACCGCGGACTTCGGGCGAGATATTGGAGAAATCAACAGTCATCTCGTCTCCTTCGACTCGGACGATTATATTGATCTCGATCGGTTGATCAAGTTTGACGCCATCATTGTCAAGAAAAGAGCTCGCCTCGTACACGCCGTCCGGTATGGCCAGGACAGCGGCTCGCGCCGCCGCTTCGGACTGCTTCCAGATGTTTCCTATTGCAGCGATCACCGTTTCGGTCCCGTACTTACCCAACAACTCCTCAAACAGCGCGCGTCCCTTTAGGCAACCAGAAAGCTGCGCATCGCAATCGCCTAGGGTCATATACGGAAAGCGCGTGTTGTACTCGATCATCCGGTAGATCTCGGCCACCGGCTGACCCGCGCGCCGCAGCTTGATGCTTCGGAACTGGATGCCTTCCTGGAAAATGTCGGTCGTATCGTTCGAAGCAGACGAGCCCACATAGCGACCGCCCACATCGATCCAGTGCGCGAGGACGCACATAAACGCGATCAACTGCTTTCCGCCCTTTCCACCGAAAATTGGCGTGTACATGATCACATTGTTCAAATGCTGCCCGAAGGTTCCCGCGTGATTGCTGATGATCACATCCCCCGGCTCCATACCCTCTAACCCGTAGAGGGCGATTCCATCACGTACGGCGAGTCCGAGAACGTTGGCAAGGAAAATCGGGATACCACCCTTGCACTGGCAGATCAATCGGCCCTGGACGTCCACCAAACCCACCGCGTAGTCCTTGTACTCGTAGATAAGCACGCTGTACGCTGTCCGGGTAATGTCGACTTCGATCTGGTCCGGAATCGACTGCAGACCATGCCTGATGATCTCCGCGGAGATTGGATCTACAAGTTGCTTGTTTTCGGACAGAACATGCTCGGACATGAATTCATTCCCTAATTTCGTATGCTGATATCGATTCGAATTTCACCAAGCATCCCAATCTGGAAAGAGTCATTCGGACCGATTAGGGTGGTCGAACCATACTCCTCGATCAACGCGGGGCCTTGGGCACTAAAGCCGCATTGCAGGTGGCCCCGCACATAGACGCGGGTCTGCAGTGTCTTGCCTGCGCTCGAAAAATATACCGCGCGCTCCCTGGCTGCGGCGCTCCAGCCAGCCACAATCGCCGGCCGGAGTGACGAGAGTGCGGGTTGGGGCATGCGGCCTATGATCGTGCTTCGCAGGCTGACAATTTCCACGGGATTATTCGATTCCGTGTGGCCGTATCGGGCTCGATACACTTGCTCGAAGCGACGCCGCAGCGACCCTGCATCGTCGTAATGCTCGACCGGGGTGAGCACTGAATGCATCTGACCACGGTAGCGTATCTCGGCGTTGCGTTCGAATTCGTCGGCATCCATTCCTGTTTCGTCGAGCAGGCTCGCGTACAGCGATGCCTCCAGTGTTTTGAAGCCCGCGCTCAACTCGGCGATGGTTTCGGCTGAGAGCGTGCGAAGAAGCATGCGGGTTTCTCCGCGGCGCAAATCTGCCAGCAACATTCCGATCGCAGAGAAATTCCCGGGTTCCGGCGGAATGATCACGACTGGAATGTGCAACTCGCGCGCTAAGTCAACTGCATGCAGCGGACCGCCACCGCCGTAGGCGAACAGGACGTACTCGCGCGGATCCTCGCCGCGCTCGATCGTGATGCGCTTGATTGCGCCCGCCATGATCACAGAGGCAATCGACAGGATGCCATCGGCGGCGCGAAGCGCGCTGTTTTGCCCGGTAATTCCGAGTGGGCTTGCGATGCGCTCGGATATCGCGAGCGAGGCGGCAGCAGCGTCGAGAATCATTTCACCGCCCAGGAACGAACGCGGATCGATGCGGCCCAGTACAACATTGGCGTCTGTGACCGTCGGCTCGATACCGCCACGACCGTAGCAGACCGGCCCGGGCGTGGAACCGGCGCTGCGCGGACCGACGTGCAGACGGTGTTGTGCGTCGACCGAAGCGATGGAGCCCCCGCCGGCGCCTACCTCGACAATGTCGATGACCGAACTGTTGATAGGGAAACCACGTTCATAACCGCCAACATAGTAGATGGATTTGACGTCGAAGCGGCCATCGCGAAGCAGTGCCGACTTGGCGGTGGTGCCCCCCATGTCGAAAGCGATCGCCTTCCCGATGCCAAGTGCCTTAGCGTAGACAGCAGCGCCGATGCAGCCACCGACCGGTCCGGATTCGACCAATGCGACTGGCTGCAGTTGCGATCGCTGCGCCGACAGCACTCCGCCCCCGGAACTCATAAGCGACAGGCGTCCCCGAAAGCCCCTCGTCTGGATGTGCTCATCGAGGCGACTGAGATAGCCCAGCATGCGGGGGCCGACGTAAGCATTGGCAGCAACGGTGGCAGTACGTTCGAACTCGTACCACTCGCGCGAAAGGTCCGTGCCGCAGGTGACGAATACGCCGGGCAGAAGCTCGCGCAACCACCGAGCAACCTGCTGCTCATGCTCGGGGGCCAGATAGGAATTGAGGAACGACACTGCCACTGCCGTGGCGCCCGTGCCGACCAGTTGGGTTGCCAGCGCCCTTACTTGATCGTGTTGTGGCGGCGTGATGACATCACCCTTGCCATTGATCCGCTCGGCGACCTCGAATCTGCGCGCCCTTGGGATGAGAACGGGGTTGCGGCGATAGAAAAGATCGAAAGTATCAGGACGGTTGCCGCGTCCGGACTCGAGTACATCGCGAAATCCCTGTGTGGTAACCAGTGCGGTGGGTGCACCGCTGCGTTCGAGAAGGGTATTGATCACCAGCGTGGTTCCATGCTTGAACTGGGATGCGGCACTCAGATTCACTCCGGCCCTGCCCACGCAGTCGGCTATTCCTGCTACCAGATCCTCATAAGTCGTAAGACTTTTTGCATAGACGATACCGCCCGTATCGGGCTGGTACGCCGCAAGGTCGGTGAACGTCCCTCCGGTGTCGACCGCGACCAGCATAGCGTCAGGGCGGTTAGCCGGGTTGCGAGCCGAAGTCATGCTATTCGCGTTCGAGCTGGGAAGTTTCCGGGGTGGGCGAAACCTCGTTGCGTTCGTTCGTCAACGTAACTCCATAGACGGATTCTGCTTGCTGCCGGGAGATATAGCCCAGTTCGACGTCCAGACGTACTGCGATCTCGTCGCGCTGCTTTGGCGGACCGTAGCCGCCGCCGCCACCAGTGTGCAAATGGATTCGGTCGCCCGGTTCAAGGGCGAGCCCGCTTTCCTTGAGAACCATCCGACGCTCGCCGTTGATCTTCTCCACCTCGCAGAACGGAGCGCGCCCGGGCAGCCCTTCGAAAAGTCCCCACGGTGGGCAATAGTGGCGTTCGAAGGATATGTTCATCTTCAGTGGCGAGAGAATCCGATAGGTCTTGTCTATTCCCAGACCCCCGCGGTAGCGGCCTGCCCCGCCCGAGTCCGGGTTCCACTGGTAACTTTCAACCAGAACGGGGTATCGGGCCTCCTGGACTTCGACCGGGATGTCCTTGTTGTCGGCGTGCCTGAGCGTCTTATAAGGCCCTGGGCCGTCGCCGTGAGCCGATGCGCCGAATCCGCCGTGCGATGTGTCGAAGTAGCCGAAATAGCGGTTCGTGCGCGGGTGGGTTCCGCTGAAGCTGTAGGTATTTACCGCGCCGTGGTGGCCCGCAGCAACACGGCCGGGAAGCGCCGGCGCGAGTGCCGCAATGATAGTGTCGATCACGGTGGACAGCGGCGTTTGATATTTCGCCAAGGGTGCAGTGGCGGAGGCACTGATAAACTTTCCCGGCGGGCAGATCACGCGAACCGGCGCGAAGCTTCCCTCGTTTGCAGGCGCATCGGGGGTAAACAGGTATTTAAAGGAGATCCGCGCGCTCGAATCCGCGCCACCGTAGAACCCCGAGTTGTAAGGACCGCGGACTTGTTCGCCGCAATCTGAAAAGTCGACGATAAATTCGCCGTCTTTAATGATCACTTTGACTTTGATCGGGATTCTCTTTCCGCGTTCAACCCCGTCATCATCCATGAAACTGCTCGCCTCGTACACTCCTTCGGGTACCGCGCCAAGCGCGGCCCGCGCCTCCGCTTCGGAGTTCGCCCAGATAATCTTGATCGCGCGCATGAGAAGCGCCTCGCCGTGCCGCGCAAGCAGTTGTTCGAAGAGCCTCTTTCCTTTGAGGCATCCCGCAAGTTGCGCGCCAATGTCGCCCAGCAGCGCCTCCGGCTGGCGGCTGTTGTATTCGATGATGCGATAGACCTCCTCGATCGGTTCTCCCCGCCGATACAGTTTTACCGAGCGTAGCTGCAACCCCTCCTGAATGACTTCTGTCGTATTCGTACCCAGGCTCGATCCCGGGTATGTGCCGCCGATGTCAATCCAGTGAACATTCACCGCCATGAACGCCAGCAGCGAACCTGTCTGACCAAATATCGGCGTGTACATGATTACATTGTTCAAGTGCTGGCCCGACGTTCCTGCGTGATTGGTAAGAATGATGTCACCGGGCTGGATTCGATCTAGTCCGTAGGTGGCGATGCCATCGCGCGCCGCGAGGCCCAGCACGTTCGTCAGGAATCCGGGAAGGCCATGGCTCGCCAGTGCGATGCTCGCGCCGTTGGCATCGACGAGACCGACGGCATAGTCCTTGTATTCGTAGATTAGCGGGCTAAACGCGGTACGCATGAGATCCGCTTCAATCTGGTCAGGGATTGACTGCAGACCCATGCGCATGATCTCAAGCAGAACCGGGTCGAGTGCCGCGGATTGGTCGGTCGTCACTGGCTTATTCATGGGTCACTGGTTTCGCCCTACGGTAATTCGAATCTCGCCGAGAGCCCCGATTTCAAACCGGTCCGTCGGGCCGATCACCGTCGTCGACCCATATTCCTCGATCACTGCAGGTCCGGCGGCAGCAAAGCCGATCGGCAGACTGCGCCGGGCGAATACTGCCGTTTCAACCAGGCTGTTCACTTGCGGGTAGAACACCTGCCGTGTTCCCGCAACCGGTGTACTCGCCGCGCCATAGTAATCTGCCAGGCTGGCAATGTCCGGCTTCGGCGTCTCGGCAAAGCCCGCGCAATGCAAGGAAACGAATTCGACGGCGGCGTTCTCCATGGCATGACCGTATCTCTCACGGTATGCGTCTATGAAACTCCTGCGAAGGGTCGCCGAATCGCCATCCGCCACAGGAATGCGCACACTGTGATATTGCCCGACGAAACGCAGTTCAGCCGTTCGCGCGAAGTAGATCGGCACAGAACCAAAATCCGCATGCAACGATGTTCGCATGCCATGTTCCATTTCTTCCGAGATAGCGAACATCGCAGAAAGTCCGGCGTCGTTCAACGGCTTGAGAAACGTGCGGCTGTCGTCCCGACGGATGTCGGCGAGCAGCATGCCTAGCGCAGAAAAATTGCTCGCCTCTATCGGGATCACGACAAGTTGAATTGCCAGTTCACGTGCCAGGTCGAGTGCGTGCAACGGTCCGCCTCCACCATAGGCAAACAGAGTGAAATCCTGCGGATCCTGACCGCGCTTCACGGTTATCTGCTTGATCGCCTCGCTCATTGCCATGGCCGCGATGGAAAGCACCCCGCTCGCAATGCGGAGTAAGCCGGCCTCACCTTCGTATCCGAGTGGGCGGGCCAGGCGGTCGGTAAGCATCCTGCGGGCTGCTTCGAGATCAAGCTCCATTTCTCCGCCCTGAAAATTCTTCGCATTCAGGCGGCCAAGCACAAGATTCGCGTCGGTCACGGTGGGCTGTGTTCCACCTCGCCCGTACGCGACGGGCCCTGGGAAAGAACCGGCGCTCTTCGGGCCGACCTTCAGTGCCTTCTGGCCGTCAAGCCAGGCTATAGAACCGCCTCCGGCGCCCACTTCCACGATATCGATGACCGGCGCTCGAATCGGCGTGCCCCGTCCGTACCCACCGACGTAATAAATCGACTCCACATTGAATTGTCCGTTTCGAATCAAAGCGCACTTCGCCGTCGTACCGCCCATGTCAAAGGCGATCAGATTGTCGAATCCGAGTTCCCTTGCGTACGCGCCCGCCCCGATGCAACCGCCGACGGGTCCTGATTCAACCAGCATGGCAGGGGCGGCAGCCGCGTACTGGGGAGAAAGCACGCCGCCGTTTGACCCCATCATGAAAAGCTGTCCGGCAAAACCCTCTGACTTCAATGCTCCATTAAGCTTTGCCACGTAACGACCGACATTCGGACCTGAATACGCGTTTGCTGCCGCCGTTGCGGTCCGCTCGTATTCGTACCACTCGCGCGTAAGTTCAGTCCCCGTGGTGACGTAACACGCAGGGAGAATCTCGCGAAGCCACTCGGCGACAATTTTTTCGTGCTTGGGCTCGATGTATGAGTTGATGAACGACACCGCCACAGCAGCCACGTCCTGCAGCCTAAGCGTCGCCGCAAGGGTTTCGACATCCGAGCGCATCGGCGAGACCTGCACCTTGCCCTCGCCGTCTACGCGCTCATCGAGCTCGAAGCGCAGGTTCCTGGGCACCAGCGGCGGATCACGACGATAGAACAGGTTGAACGGCTCGACCCGGCTGCCGCGGCCAAAATCGAGAATGTCGCGAAATCCACGCGTGGTAATCAACGCGATGCGCGGCCCGGAGCGCTCGATGAGGGTATTTATGACCAGCGTCGTACCGTGCTTGAAAAGCGATGCTTGGTCGAGCTCAACCTCGAGTTTTTTAAGACAGGTGAGTATCGCCCTGATTGGATCGTCAGAAGTCGTCAGGCTCTTGGTGAACCCGACGCGTCGAGTATGCGAGTCGAATGTTACGAGGTCCGTGAATGTCCCACCGGTGTCAACCGCTACCAATACGCTCACGGGCTAGTTCCTCTTCATTGCTGGATCATCTGATCAAATCGCCTCGCTGAAGTTCTGAAAACAGCTAGGGGCAGACGGCAAGAAAGCTGCTCGGGTCCAAGGTTGCGTCAAGTGCGTCGGTGCGGGATTGGAAACCCAGCGATGTAGTTCAACGCACGAAGGCGCGATAAGGCAGCCCGTTTGTACGGAGTTCGGACCGTCAATTACGCCCAGTGGCGCAACATCCAGTAAAATTTTTGTATATTTTCTGGAAAAAACGATAGGGTCAAAGGGGCATCCTAGATCGCACGCGGCAAAAACTGGACGCTCGCTTACTCCAGTTCTATACCGAGTGATTTGATCACGCGGCCCCACATTTCCGCATCATGCCGGATTATATCTGCCATCCCGCGCGGTGTACTTGGCTCAGGAGTGATGCCAACGGCGGCCAGGCGACTGCGCACATCTTCAGCACGAAAGGCCGTAGTCATTGCAGCGTTCAGCCGGTCAATAATCGCGCGCGGAGTGCCATTCGGCGCAACCAACCCATACCAGAAATACGCGGTCATGCTCGGGTAACCCAATTCCTTGAACGTTGGAACATCAGGGAGTATCGGGGAGCGCTCCTCGCTTGTTATTGCGAGAACGCGCACCTTCCCGCCCCTCAGTGCGCCTATGGTCGTATTTACGGCATCGAACACAATATGAATCTCCCCGCTCATCACCGCCGTGAGCGCCGCGCCCAGCCCTTTATAGGGAACCGATACCACCTTGATGCCGGCGGCCGCGTTCAGCAACTCGCCAAGCAACTCGTTGGTGTTTCCCCTGCCAGGGTTCATGCCGTTAAAGACCTGACCCTGACGCATCTTTGCGTATGCGACGAACTCCTGGAGATTTTGCGCGGGCAACGTGGGTGCGACGGTCATCGTCATTGGCGTCTTGACCATCAGCGATATCGGGGTGAAATCGTCCGCCTTGTAAGACGCTTTTTTGTAGAGGGAGGGATTCAGGGACAGCGTTGTCAGGCTGGCGATCAGCAGAGTGTAGCCGTCGGCGGGAGACCGCGCCACTCGCGTCGCCCCGATTGACGTGTTGGCACCCGGAACATTCTCGACCAACACTGTCTGCCCCAAAAATTCGGTCATTTTCTGGGCGACGAGCCGGGCCACAACATCTGTCGGTCCGCCTGCTTGATATGGCAAGACCACGGTCACGGGTCGCGTTGGCCACGTCTGGGCAGTTGCCGGCAAGGACATGGATGCCATGGCGATGGCGACGGAGAAAATTACAATATTGCCGATACGATGAATTCTCATCTACCTAGCCTTTCTTCCGCGGAAGCCATTGCTGCACGCCCAGCAATGACCACGGTGCGCAAAATGTCAGAACAACCCCATGTTCAGCTACCTGCCAGTCTAACCCAATTGGCAATTAGTCAGGCCATATACGGCAAGACAGCAGCAATTCTCAATTTAAAACTTGGTGCTTAGGACTCGGGGCTCACTGAGAGGCTGTGATTTTTTCAATTTTAGCAGTTGGCATTTGAGCACAGAGGTGATTCACTCCACTGCGGAATGAAATATGCGATAGGCATGAAATTACTCGCTACCGACCGTTTATTTGACGATTTCTCTGCTTTTTCTACCTTCA
>SHXF01000102.1 GCA_009693435.1 Betaproteobacteria bacterium
CTCGTGGCTTGAAATGGAATATGCTCCCGAGAGCTACTCACCGGAGCAATTAGACGAGTTGGACAGGCTCACCGAGCGTTGGATTGACGAACAATTCCCCCATTCCGGGGCACGGTGAAATCAGGCAAGAACTCGGTACTCACGAGAATATTTGTTCAAGTCACGGCACGGATGTTCCTCAATGGGCTGGCTAGCAGTGCCACCACGAGATGCGCGTGAGGGTGCGGAATATGAGGGATCGCAATCGGCAGTTTGGATCGGTCTTTTCCGGGCCGAATGGACCTGACCGAGCCCTTCAGTCAAACTCGATGATCGCGAGAAGCCGCAGCCAGTCGAACGCAGCACCGGGATCGGTCTTGCGTTGAGGAGCAATTTCGGAATGCCCAACTATGTCCTCTATCGGATAGCGTGCAGCCAGTGCGGATAGCAAGCGCGCAAGGCTCGCATATTGCTTATCAGTGTAGAGAACCTCGTCGGCACCCTCGAGTTCCACTCCGACGGAGAAATCGTTGCAGCGCGCGCGCCCACGCCAGCTTGACTTTCCGGCGTGCCAGGCTCGTCGATTGCAGGACACGAACTGCAGCAGTTGGCCATCTCTTCGCACTAGGAAATGCGATGAGACTCGCATTCCGCGCACAGTCTCGTAGAAGGGGTGCGCGGTATAGTCAAGGCGATTGGTAAAAAGCCTGATCACGTCATCACCGCCAAAGTCGCCGGGAGGGAGGCTGATATTGTGGATAACGGTGAGAATGACAGGGATCCCGCACGGTCGCTCGTCCTGATTGGGCGATTCGTGCCAGACCGCCTCATTCAGCAAGCCATCATTGCCGATTTTCAAGGGGCTTCCCGATAAGGCTGCGTTCGTACTGCCAGTCAGCGGATGTCCAGCCGCTCCAAGCGATATCGCAGAGACCGGAACGTGACACCAAGAATTTTGGCAGCAGCTGTACGGTTAAACCGGGTTTTTTCCAGTGCCTCGAGAATCACTTCCCGCTCAACCTTGTCCAGATATTCCTGGAGTGGCCATTTCTCGTTGTGGATGGCCGGATCGGCTACTGCAGCCGGTACCTCAAGCTGCAGATCTTCGGGATCGATCATATTTGAAGAACACAGTGCAGTGGCACGTTCCAGCACATTTTCCAGTTCGCGCGTGTTTCCAGGGAAGTCGTACGCGATCAATGCCGACAATGCATTTTCGGAAAGGGAAACGCGTTGGCCTGAATCTGTCAGCCTTGCGAGTATTGCGGAGGCAAGAATCGGGATGTCTTCCCTGCACTCCCTTAGTGGCGGCATCTTCAGTTCGATAACTGCAAGCCGATAGTACAAGTCCTGACGGAACTTTCCAGTCTCGACGCACTTCGTCAGATTTTGATGCGTAGCGCTAATCAGACGGACATCCACCGGGTCCTCGGACGTAGCACCCACCTTACGCACCCTTTTCTCCTGGATCGCCCGCAACAGCTTCACCTGCATGCCAAGCGGCAGGTCTGCAACTTCATCGAGAAACAACACGCCGCCATTGGCAGCCTGGAAAAACCCGTCTCTATCGCAATCCGCTCCGGTGAATGCTCCCTTGCGATAACCAAAAAATTCACTCTCCATCAGATTTTCCGGTATCGCGCCGCAATTTACCGGAACGAAGGTCTTGTCGCGCCGCGAGCTGTTTTGATGAATCAGACGGGCAGCCAACTCCTTTCCACTCCCGGATTCCCCCGTCACATAAACGGGGGCCTGGCTGCGAGCGAGCTTGTCAACCAGCATTCGGACTTGTTCTATCGGGAAACTCTGTCCCAGCAGTCCCTGCCCCTCGCTCCTCGCAGGTGTGTTCCTGTGAGGCAGATTCAGTGCCGACTTGATCAATGTCCGCAACTGCGCCAGCGAAAGCGGCTTGGTCAGATAATCAAAAGCCCCTGCTTTCAGCGCCGCGACAGCATTTTCGGTGGATCCGAATGCGGTGATTACCGCCACTGGTACATCGACACAATTGCTGCCTATGAATCGAACCAATTCCAGGCCATCGCCATCCGGAAGCCGCATGTCGGTCAGGCACAGTTCATATCGGCCGGTTTCCAGCAACAAGCGGGCATCAGCTAAGTTACCGGCACAATCGACGGACAGCCCCATCTGGACCAGCGAAATCTCTAGCAGTTCCCGAATATCGGCTTCATCGTCGACAACCAGAACGGTCGCCCGGATTGCCGCAACAGCGCTGGTATCATTGCGGCGATTCACTGCGGCGATTGCCATGAAATTCGGAAGTCTGCGCCATTCGGGCGATCAATGTAATCCAGCTTGGTGCTGTTGGCTGCGCACAGCTCGCGCGCAATGTAGAGGCCCAGTCCGGTTCCGTTCGAAAAGGTCGTGAAGAACGGTTCAAACAGCTGCGCTTGTAGTTCTCGTGTCACGCCATTTCCATCATCAAGAACGTGCAATTCTACCCACTTGCCCCGCTGCTGCGCAGCAAACCGTACACTTCCAGTCATCTTGCGCGAGTGCCTCCAGGCATTTCGAGCAAGGTTCCACAGCACCTGATTCAAGTGAACGCGATCGAATTCGATAACAACGTTTCCCACGGCTTCAACCCGAATCGCATCCGCCTGAATCGCTTCATTCTGTGAAAATTCCCCAACAAACGATCCAAGGAATTCCTTTAGCGCGAGCAACTCAGGCTGTACTCGATCACGACGCGACAGTTCCAGCACGTCGCCCACCATCCTATCGAGTCGCGCTGCATTGTCTTGAATAATTTCCACCAGGCGAATCCGGCCCGCACCACGACTTTCCTCCTTGAGCAGGTCGCCGGCATGAGTTATCGCAGAAAGTGGGTTGCGAATTTCATGCGCAATGTTCGCCGTCAATCTGCCTAAGGCAGCAAGCTTTAGTTGCTGTGCCTGTTCCTGAAGTCGCGACTGGTCTTCCAGGAATACCAAGGTAAAGCTGTCGCCGGCTACCCCAGCAGCGACGAACCTCGCCCGGACAAGCTTGCCGCTTTCAGCCAATGTCAGGCTGCAAGCCGTCGGACCGCCCGACCTTGACCCAGCCAACCGCAGCGCCAGTTCTTCGGAATACTCCTGGATCTGACCGAGTTCAGGCGGTTCCTTGCCAAGTAGCGCGGTAACCTGACGATTGTGTTGTCGAACCAATCCATTGGAGTCCACTACAAGCACACCATCCTGAACATCCCGGATCACGAGTTGGTTGATGCGCAAGTGGTTCGCCAGATCGGAACCACGCTGGCGCGCAACTCTCTCATTCATGATTACACGCTGCGCCAACCGGTTCGTCACCAGGGCGGTTGCAAAATAACCAATCGATAACAGTCCGGGCTGAAGGAAATTCGCGGTTCCCAAATCGTGAACCAGAATCCAGTATGACTGTTCTAGGAGTACTGCAAGGGAAGCAATCGCCGCATAGAACAACATTAGCGCACCGCGGCTCACCAAAGCCGCCGCCGCGAGAGAGATCAGCACCATCACTCCCAGCCCGCTTCGCATGCCGCCTGACGACCACATCAGCATCACCAGAGCAGCAACGTCGCACAATACCTGGAATGTCAAGTGCAGACTAAAGTGCGTGCGCCACTTTATCAATGCCGCCAGGAAAGCAAAAGAAACTGCCAAGTACACAATGCTGGTGTAAGTAAATTTGGAAAGGTCGTAGCTTCCCAACGTAAGTGCGTCGCCGAAAAACAGCACAGTCAGCAGCAACATCACGGCCACCGAAATTCGGTAGTAGTTGAAATACAGCAGAGAAACCCAGAACGATTCGGGAACATCCGCGACTGGCGAGAGTAGCGAAGGGACGGCAGTTCGGTTCACGGCCATGCCTCAGGTTCTTGGTGTCTCGAAAAGGTGACGATGATCCTCGCTGCAGAATGAACGTCCCGCCGATTCGATGGCTTCGCTGAGGGGTAGGTTTACCCGACAATGGGCACAGGCAACCATGCTTTCCGGAGCCGCCCCTGTGGTACCGCTATTCCTGCTGTTTCGACGGCTCCTGGATATGCCCTTGAGCACGAGATAGACAACCAGCAGGGACGCGAGCAGGAATAGCAGTTTGCTCAAGGTGTAGGCGCTCTAAAGGAACCAGCCGAGGCACGGAAGCGCCACAATTATACTGGCGAAGTTTCGGCGCCCGAATCAAAGAAGGCGACGGAAACAGGCACGAGAAAATATCTGCGGAATATTGAAGCTGGTCGGGGTGAGAGGATTCGAACCTCCGACTCCTGCGTCCCGAACGCAGTACTCTACCAGGCTGAGCTACACCCCGAGTTGGACAATAAAAGAAGCGGTGAGAAAGAATGCTACGGCTTAATCCGGGAACCAGTCAGTAGTCGCGCTCAACCGCAAAGGCCGCCAATTCTATCAAAGAATCCCGGTATTTAGAATGAGGCATTGTTTCTATCGAGGCACGTGCCTGCTGCGCCTCCATCTGCGCCCTCTCTCTGGCGAAGACGAGTGCACCTGAGGTTTGAATTGCGTCCAGCACTGCTGCAAAATGCTCACGACCACCATGCTCAATGGCCCGCCTAACGACGCTCCGCTGGTCGGCGGTGCCGCTATGCATTACGTAGATGAGTGGCAGGGTAGCCTTTCCCTCGCTCAGGTCATCACCCAGGTTTTTCCCCGTTTGGGCAGCATCACCAGAATAGTCGAGTACGTCATCGATGAGTTGGAACGCAGTGCCCAGATGCTGGCCATAGTTCGCAAGGCACGATTCGAGAACCGAATCCGCACCTCCCAAAATGCCGCCTATTTGAGCCGCCGCCTCGAACAACTTGGCTGTCTTACGATGTATTATGTTGAGATATTGCTGTTCATCGATGTCGGCGTTCCGGGTATTCAGAAGCTGCAGGACCTCTCCTTCTGCGATGGTGTTTGTGGCATCCGCCAAGACCTCCATAATCTGCATGCTTCCCACGCCAACCATCATCTGAAAGGCCCGGGAGTACAGGAAGTCCCCGACCAGGACACTCGCAGCATTGCCGAACTCCGCGTTTGCCGTCAGCCGGCCCCGCCGCAAGTCCGATTCGTCGACCACATCGTCATGTAGCAATGTGGCAGTATGAATAAATTCGACAACCGCCGCCAATTCGACGTGACCCTGACCGCTATAGCCCAATGCGCCCGCAGCAAACAGGACCAGCGCAGGACGAAGCCGCTTCCCCCCCCCTGAAATGATGTACTCCGATATCGTCCTGACCAGAACGACGTCCGAATCCAGGCGACGGCGTATCAAATCATCGACTGCCTGCATATCAGCGGCGATAACGTTGCGGATGGGTTCGAAGTGCAATGTGTGAGAGGCAAAAGGTAGTGAAGGCGCATCGAAAAGGATAGCATATGTCCTTTGACCGCCCAAGCTAAATTGATGTATAATCTATGGTTTTCAAGATTTCCGGGGAATACTAATGTTTGCCGTAATCAAAACGGGTGGCAAGCAGTACCGTGTCATCAATGGTGAAAAGCTGAAGGTTGAGAAAATTGCTGCAGATGTCGGCAGCGAGTTGCTGCTTGACCAGGTTCTGGCTGTCGGCGAAGGCGAGTCGCTCAAAGTGGGCTCACCGATGGTGGCGGGTGCCTCGGTCAAGGCAACAGTACTGGCTCACGGTCGTGGGGACAAGGTGAAAATCTACAAGCTTCGCCGGCGCAAACACTACGAGCGGCATCAGGGACACAGGCAGCAGTTCACTGAGATACAGATTACAGTCATAAACGGTTGAGGAGCAACAAGCATGGCACACAAGAAGGCAGGAGGCAGTTCCCGCAACGGTCGGGACTCCCAAGCGAAACGTCTGGGCGTGAAGCGCTTCGGCGGGCAGGTTGTTGATGCCGGCAGCATACTGGTACGCCAGCGAGGCACCCGGATTCATCCGGGGACGAATGTCGGCATGGGTCGTGACCATACTCTCTTCGCGAGGGTACCGGGAACTGTCCTGTTTGCTGTAAAGGGTCCACAAAGCAAGCACACCGTGAGTGTAGTTCCGGCCTGACCCCTCTGGCTGGCGAGATGGCCCTGTTCCGTTCGGCAGGGCTTTTTTGTTTATGAAGCCAATCAATCATGAAATTCATAGACGAAGCCCGTATCGAGGCACACGCCGGTAAAGGAGGTGACGGCGTGGTGAGCTTTCGCCGCGAAAAATATGTCCCCCGGGGTGGGCCGGACGGAGGTGATGGCGGACGCGGCGGCAGTATCTACGCACTAGCAGACCGCAACATCAATACCCTTGTCGACTACCGATTCGCGCGTCTTCACCGAGCGAGAAACGGCGAGCGCGGCCAAGGCGCCCAATGTAACGGGCGAGGAGCCGAGGATATAACCCTTCGCATGCCGGTAGGAACTGTCGTCACCGATGCCGAAGCGGGAACGCCGATTGCCGACCTCGCGCGACATGGCGAGAAGGCGCTGCTTGCACGCGGTGGACGAGGCGGCATGGGCAATGTGAACTTCAAATCGAGCACTAATCGCGCACCTCGCCATGCCACTCTGGGAGAATCCGGTGAGAGCCGGATTCTATTGCTTGAGCTGAAAGTGCTCGCCGACGTTGGTCTGCTCGGTCTGCCAAATGCCGGCAAATCGACATTCATCCGATCAGTGTCAAGCGCCAAACCAAAGGTTGCGGACTATCCATTTACGACCTTGCATCCTCACTTGGGTATGGTTCGCGTGGAAGCGGATCGAAGCTTCGTCATTGCCGACATACCGGGCCTCATTGAAGGCGCCGCGGAGGGTGCCGGACTGGGACACCAATTCCTGCGCCACCTTGCTCGAACCAGACTACTGCTGCATATCGTGGATTTGGCTCCACTTGACCCCGAAGCCGACCCGGCGCGCGATGCCCGCGCAATCGTCAATGAATTGAAAAAATACGACGAAACGCTGTATCGCAAGCCTCGCTGGCTGGTACTAAACAAGATGGACATGCTTTCAGGGGAGGAACGGGGCAAGGCGGCTGCAAGGTTCCTGAAATCGCTGCGCTGGCGTGGAAGGAGTTTCACGATTTCAGCTCTGACCGGCGAAGGCTGCCGGGAATTATCCTTCGCTATTATGGAGCATCTGGAAACAGGCCGCGCCGAATCCACCGACCGGAGCATCGATGATGCGTCAGGCGAAGCGATTAGTCGTTAAGGTCGGTAGTTCGCTTGTCACCAACAACGGCGCCGGCCTTGATGGGTCAGCCATCGCGCGCTGGGTGGTACAGATTGCGCATCTGCACCGGACAGGCAGGGAAATTGTCCTCGTTTCCAGTGGTGCAATCGCAGAGGGCATGCAACGGCTTGGTTGGGTCACCCGGCCGCACGCCGTTCATGAACTGCAAGCAGCGGCAGCGGTGGGACAGATGGGTCTAGTACAGGTCTACGAATCGTGTTTTAGGGAGCACGGATTGCGTACAGCGCAGGTACTCCTGACTCATAGCGATTTGGCTGATCGCCAGCGCTATCTGAACGCCCGGTCGACTTTGCTTACGCTCCTGAGACTCGGCGTGATTCCGGTGATTAACGAAAACGACACAGTCGTGACGGATGAGATCAGGTTCGGGGACAATGACACGCTTGCGGCCCTGGTCACCAATCTGATCGACGCTGACTATCTAGTCATCCTCACGGACCAGCCAGGTTTGTACACTGCGGACCCGAGGCAAAGCACTGCGGCGGCCCTGGTGCCCGAAGCGCGTGCGGGTGATCCCGCACTCGAAACCATGGCCGGGGGCGCAGGATCATCTTTGGCCCGCGGCGGTATGCTGACAAAGGTGCTGGCTGCAAAACGCGCCGCGCGCAGTGGTGCCAATACCGTGATTGCTTCAGGGCGCGAACCCCAGGTGCTCAACCGCCTGGCGACCGGAGAACTCATCGGAACGCTCCTGCGATCAACCACAACACCTCTGGCAGCACGCAAGCAATGGCTTGCTGATCATGTTCTGGTCACCGGGCGCCTGCATGTTGATCAGGGGGCAGTGCGGGCACTCCTGGTGGGGGGCAAGAGTCTCTTGCCCGTGGGAGTCGCCCGTGTGGAAGGCGAATTCGAACGCGGTGCAGTGCTGACATGTGTATCGCCGGATAACCTCGACGTAGCACGAGGATTGGTGAACTACAGCGCTTCCGACTGCAGAAAAATAGTCGGCCGTGCATCAGGTGAGATAGAGGCAATCCTGGGGTACGTCGATGAGCCGGAATTAATCCATAGGGACAATCTGGTACTGCTTTAGGGCTGGGGAGCTGATGGATCCGCTTTTGACTCTGCGTCAAGTGCATCCCAAGCCAAGCCTTATCGGAGCGTACGACCCGACCGCGCATTCAATTCACCGTCCTGCTTAAGAGCATCAACAGCCCCTTCCGCGGTCTTTACGATTACGCCTCTTGGGCAGAAAAAGTCGTCGGCGAGCGTTGCGTGGTGACGATTCGACTGCGACCCGATGATTGCACCCCATTCAGAATTGCGGGCTTTTGACCAGCTGTTGTCAGGTCGTCCAAACGCGTACAGCTTGCGCTCGCGACTGGAACAGCGGATACCTTCGTAGCTCACGTTCAGCACACCGCTCGGGCTCCGGGCAATCAGGGAATAACGCACCACACCGTCCTTGCCAACATTGATGGATGCGGTATCCACAAAGAACTCGAAACTGGTCGAAGCACCTGCGTAGAATCGCGCAAGATTTTCGGACTTTGGATAGGGTGGCAAATCTGCCTGTTGTTCCTCCCAGCGCTTTTCCTCAAAGTCTCCCTGGAATGGTGCGGGCCTGCCTGTAGGCTGTGCGAATGCGGAAGACACCGCCAGTGTTAGCAGCGCCACGCAAGCGCGCAAATCAGGCGAGATCTTGAGCCAACAGGCTACGCGTCGTTTGCGTGGCATACACGCTCACCTGATATGCCGGATGATCAACCCCGATGTTCAATTGAACCGGTTCCCTCATTTTCCGTGCCATATCGTCGGTGAGTTCGAAACGAAGAAAATGGACAGATGCGGTCTTCTCGGTGTTCTCCCGATCAAGATCCTCATCGGCAACGGCCCACACTTGTTCGCACCCCTCGACACGCATCCACACTTTCTCGGCAACGCCAATGAGCATTGCCAGCCACTTCTTTCGTTCCTGTGGATCTGGATATTCAATCATCAGTGTGGCCTTGAAATTGCGGCCGTCTGGAATCAAGGGGTTGTAGGCATCCAGTTCATTGTTTATGCCTTGGTCCTCGAAAATCCGCTCAGCGCGAAGCATTTCCTGAATCTGATACCGCATGGTCAATTCATCTTCGAAGATCAGCGTGATGTGCTCGCCGAGGTGCACCGTTCGGTTCCTTTTGTGCGCGATGACCCTGGAGCGAAAAATCGGGCGCTCCCGAGCATAGGTTTCTAGGCTCATTAGACTAGCGCGCTCGATCTTCGGCATTGGATCGGACCTGTCGGGCTTCAGAGTCCGTACGCGATGCGGAGCAGCGACAACGGGTGTTGCCTTTCCGCTCGCAATGGTCCCGTTTCGCTCATTCCTTGGGCGATGTGGCGGGCAGCAATCGCGCAATCAGAACTGATGTAATCAGGGTCGCTCTCTGCCATCTGCCGAAATACGGGGCGACCGATCTTCATGGATTTTTCATAGAACTCGGACTTTACACCCCATGTGCCATCATGGCCTGAGCAACGCTCAACGGTATGGACCGATGTGTCGGGCACCAGTTGTAGCGCTTCGCGGGTTTTCTGACCGATGTTCTGGACACGCGAATGACAGGGAATATGGTAAGCAACTCTTCCGAGCCCCTTCTTGAACTTGGTCTTGAGAAGTCCGTCTTTGTTGCGCAACACAAAATATTCGAAAGGATCGCACATGGCCTTGCTGACTGCGGCAACATCAGAATCGCCGGGGAACAGCAGCGCCAATTCCTTCTTGAACATGAGCGTGCACGATGGGACGGCTGTCAAAATAGCAAAGCCCTCACGCGCAAGCTTGGCCAGAGGTGGGATATTAACGTGCTTCAAGCGTGCAACGCTTTCAAGGTCACCGAGTTCCAGCTTCGGCATGCCGCAGCAAACTTCGTTCTCTACTAGCACGTATGGAATTTCGTTGTGTTCAAGCAACGCGAGCAAATCGTGACCTATGCCCGGCTCGTTGTAGTTGATGTAACAGGTGGCATATATGGCGACCTTTCCGAGCGTGCGCTCACCGCTCCTTATCGCATGCTCGCTCGCGACTTTCGCCTGCGAACGGAACTTATGCGGAGAGTAGGGAGGCAGCACACGGTCGTGATGCACACCTATGGCCATATCCATCACTTTCCGGACCGCGCCATTGCCGTTCGCAGCATTGACCACCTGTGCCACAACCGGAATCGCGGCCAGCCTGCCAATTGCGTCCGTGGAGGACAGCAGCCTGTCGCGGAACTTTACGTCGCCTCTTTTGAATTTTTGCGCTTTCGCACGCAGCATCAGGTGCGGAAAGTCTACATTCCAGCGGTGAGGCGGAACGTACGGACATTTCGTCATGTAACACATATCGCACAGATAGCACTGATCGATCACGTCAGCGAAACTGGATTTCTCGACCGCATCGACTTCGCCGCTTGCGCTTGCATCGATGAGATCGAACAATGTCGGGAACGCTGTGCAAAGGTTGACGCAGCGACGGCATCCATGACAAATATCGAACACCCGCTCAAGTTCTGCGTTCAGTTTGCCGGGATCGTAGAAATCCGCAGATGTCCAGTCGATCGGATGTCGTGTCGGTGCTTCGAGGCTGCCTTCGCGTTCGCTCATGCTAATTCCAGAAAAACCCCGCCTGCCCTTTGGGCAATTTACTTTGACGGAAAGCGAAGACCCAACGTGACAAATCCCGGTATCCGGTGAAACTCCCCGGATCCCGGAAGGTTGCGTAGCGACTACTTAGTCCGCGAGAGCATCCAGTGCCTTTTGAAAGCGATTTGCGTGGGAACGCTCCGCTTTGGCGAGCGTCTCGAACCAGTCTGCAATTTCAGTGAAGCCTTCAGTGCGCGCCGTCTTGGCCATTCCCGGATACATGTCGGTATACTCGTGCGTCTCACCGGCTATGGCTGCCTTGAGATTATTGCGCGAACTGCCAATAGGCAGATCCGTCGCAGGATCCCCGCACGCTTCCATATATTCCAAGTGGCCATGGGCGTGCCCCGTCTCGCCTTCGGCAGTTGAGCGGAATACTGCCGCAACGTCGTTCTGGCCTTCTACGTCAGCTTTTGCTGCAAAATACAAATACCGCCGGTTCGCTTGGGATTCTCCGGCAAACGCGTCCTTCAAATGACCATGAGTCTTGGAACCTTTAAGTTGCATGGCAACCTCCTGCTGATGAATTCACTGGAAAAATCTGAATTAGACTTGTTCTAAAGTCCAGAAGGAAAATAGCAGCATTCATCGTACGGGTCAATCACGTAACGGAACTAGTCCGGTTTTTCCGACGCAGGTTCGTTCGGTGGCGACGCCACATCGCGGCGACGCGGTGCCCGGACAAGAAAGCGAGCGAGTTCGTTCAGGGCTTGCTGATAAACATCCCGTTTGAATTCGATGACCGATTCGAGCGGGACCCAATAGCCGCTCCACCGCCAAGCGTCGAACTCGGGCTTTGCATTGGCCCGAAGATGGACGTCGCAGTCCCGCGCGACAAAGCGCAACAGGAACCAGATCTGCTTCTGGCCCTTGTAATTACCCCGCCATTCCCGCCGAATCCAGCGCGATGGCACGTCGTAACGCAACCAGTTGCGGGTGCGCCCCAGGATCCTGACATGATCGGGCAACAGCCCGACTTCTTCTTCCAGCTCGCGGTACATCGCTTGCACCGGCGTTTCACCGTGCTTTATGCCGCCCTGCGGAAATTGCCAAGAATGTTCCCGTATGCGCTTGCCCCAGAATACCTCGTTGCGCCAGTTGCAGAGGATGATGCCGACGTTCGGGCGATAGCCGTCTCGATCGAGCATGCTTTATTCCGGCAAAGTTTCATTCCTGGTCATTCTTTCACAGTTTGATGGCAATTCAAAGCGAAGTTACCGGGGCGCAGCACTGTAGTTGCACATTGGCCCGAGGCAATGCAACGAACGGGCCGGCTAAAGTAAAATGGCGGGCTTTGGCGGAAGGATCCCCGTGCGCACAAGCGGTTTTTTCATATCCACGCTCAAAGAAGCACCGGCTGACGCCGAGCTTCCCAGCCACAAACTGATGCTGCGTGCCGGATTGATAAAGAGGCTCGCCGGAGGGATCTATACCTGGATGCCGGTCGGACTGCGTACCTTGCGCAAAGTGGAAGCGATCGTCCGGGAGGAGATGAATAAAGCAGGTGCTCTGGAAATCTCCATGCCGGTGGTACAACCGGCCGAGCTTTGGCAGGAGTCTGGCCGTTGGAAGGCCTACGGGCCTGAACTACTTCGCTTCAAGGACCGCCACGATCGCGATTTTGTGATCCAGCCGACCTCGGAAGAGGTGGTGACCGATATTGCACGAAGCGAGTTGCGAAGCTATCGTCGCCTGCCTGCCCACTTTTACCAGATTCAGACCAAGTTCAGAGACGAGCGCCGACCGCGCTTCGGCATCATGAGGGGTCGCGAATTCGTAATGAAGGATGGCTATTCGTTTCATGCGGATTACGAGGATCTGGTCCGCGAATACCGCAAGATGCACGAAACGTACACCAGAATTTTTATCCGTTTGGGGCTGCAGTTTCGCTCTGTGACCGCAGATCCCGGCGCCATAGGCGGCACGGGCTCTCACGAATTTCACGTGCTTGCCGATTCTGGGGAGGACGCAATCGCCTATTGCGCGGCATCCGCCTATGCCGCCAACGTGGAACTGGCCGAGGCCGTTGCGCCGGACCAGCCACGAAGCGAGCCCGTGGAATCGATGCAAAAGATAGCTACCCCCGGCAAAAAAACCTGTGAGGAAGTTGCAGGATTTATTGGTCTGCCCATTTCGCGCTCCGTCAAGGCGATAGCCCTGATTGTTGAGAATGATAAGCTGGAACTGAAAGCATTTTATCTGCTGCTGCTGCGCGGCGATCACAATCTCAACGAAGTCAAAGCCGGCAAGCTCCCGGGATTGGCTGCCTTTCGCTTCGCCTCTGAATCCGAAATCCGGGAATATGTCGGCTGTGAAGCGGGTTACATCGGTCCTGTCGGCTGCGGCAAGAATGTTCGGATTGTTGCAGATCGCACGGTCGCCGCGATGAGTGATTTCGTCTGTGGTGCAAACGTGTCCGGCTACCACCTCACGGGAGTAAACTGGACGCGTGACCTTCCGGAACCGGAGATCATCGCGGACATCCGGAATGTCGTCGAGGGTGACCCTTCCCCCGATGGAAAAGGTCCGCTGCAGCTCTGCCGGGGGATCGAAGTAGGACACATTTTCCAGTTGCGCACGAAATATTCGGAAGCCCTCGAGTGCACGTTCCTCGACGAATCGGGTAAACGGCAATTCATGGAAATGGGTTGCTACGGTATCGGAATTACGCGCATCGTCGCGGCTGCAATCGAGCAGAACCATGACCAACGCGGGATAATATTTCCAACGGCTATTGCACCTTTCCAGGTCGCACTGGTGCCTATTGGATACGCAAAGAGCGCACAGGTTCGTGAAGCGGCGGACTCAATGTATCGCGAATTATCGGACGCAGGAATGGAAGTACTGCTGGATGACCGTGACGAGCGCGCCGGAGTGATGTTCGCGGATATGGAATTGATAGGTATCCCTCATCGGATTGTTCTGGGAGAACGCGGGTTAAAGGATGGAGTAGTCGAATACCAGGGTCGAACTGACGCGACAGCTCTGCGGGTACCGCGCGCCGAAGTAGCGGCTTTGGCGCGGTCGCGCTTGGGATGAGTTTCACGCGACTTGCCGTTTTCGCGGCGCTTCTCCTCCCATCGGCTCACGCGATGGCTGGTGCCCAGATTTATGAGCCCATGGCCGCCAGCGTGCGCTCGGGGTTGCAGGCCGCGATAGCCGACAAGCCAGCTCCGCGGCACGGCTTTTCAAGCTCGATACAGGCTGTTAATTGGTTGACCGAGATGTCGCACCGCCTTGAGATCCGCATTCCGCACTTCAAGACGCGGCTGGACTTCCTGCGCACTGTCCACTACGAAGCGACCCGCGCAGGGCTTGACCCGCAACTGGTGTTGGCAATTATTCAGATCGAAAGCAACTTCCGCAAGTACGCCGTATCTTCTGCGGGCGCCCGGGGATATATGCAGGTCATGCCGTTCTGGACCGGTCTGATTGGGCGCAAGGAGGACCGCATATTCAGCCTGCGCACCAACCTGCGATACGGGTGCACCATTCTCAAGCACTACATCGATATTGAGAAAGGCAACGTAAATCGTGCGCTGGGGCGCTATAACGGCAGTCTCGGCAAATCCGAATACCCGAATCTGGTATTTTCGGCCTTGCAGCGCCGATGGCAATTCGAACCCAGATCGGCAGCGACAGTGCCTTTGCAGTTTCATCCCAGGGCATCACTGGGATCCCCACTTGGAGAGGCAAGTCCAGCCTGGCTCAAAACTGGCTTCGACCGACCCGCTCTTGCGCAGAGTACTTCAGTCGGGAAACTGCAAGGAGACCGTCCGCTGGATGGCTAGGGCAGCAGTGCGCGGGTCGGCGGCATTGCGAATCGGCCGGCCCACCACGATGTAGTCTGCGCCGTTCTGAAACGCCTGCGCTACATCAACCGTTCTCTTCTGATCATCCACAGGGCGATTTTCCACCGGCCGGATGCCCGGTGTCACCACAAGCATTCCGTTCCCGATCTCCTGTTTGATGACCCTGGCCTCTAGCCCCGACGCAATGACGCCATCGCAGCCCGCCTGCATCGCCCTTCTGGCACGCGACAGGACCAGCTTTTCTACATCGCACTGAAATCCCAGATCATCAAGGTCATCGCGGTCAATGCTGGTCAGAACGGTGACCGCGAGAATCTTTACCTCGCCCTTTTCGCTGCTGGCGGCCTCCAGCATTGATTGGTTTCCGTGAACCGTCGCAAAGGTGATACCCCGGTTGCGCAGACCACGCACAGCCGCCCGCACGGTTTCCGGAACATCGAAAAACTTGAGATCGACAAAGACTTTTTTCCCCTCGCCTGTAAGCCATGACACGAGCTCGAAATAACCGTCGGCCACGAACAACTCCAGACCGACTTTGTAGAACGTAACGCTATCGCCGAGCTTGATTACAAAATTACGCGCATCGCCGGCGCTGGGCAAATCAAGCGCAACAATAAGCCGATCCTGCGGTTGAATTTTGTCTCGCACAATAGCGTTGATGGCTGTCGATGAACGGCGCGCCCGGAATGGGAATGGGAATGTGGATTGGATTTTAGCTGAATTCGCACGCATCTACTCTACCTCCGCCGCCATTTTGGCTACCCCGGGCAAGCAGTCTTTTCCAAATCAGGTTTGAGCCTGGAGCGGTCTGAGAACAGGGGCGCGAAGTGAATCGATCTGTTGAAGAAGGTCGCAGTATAGCGGGGGTATTGGTCAAGCCAGTTTTGATCGGCAATGGAGTTGTTGCGGCGGCGTCATT
>SHXF01000012.1 GCA_009693435.1 Betaproteobacteria bacterium
GTTCCATTCATTCAGATGCGCCTACTATAGCCCCCCCGTACGGAGGAACGATCCACCCACCCCGCCCCGCCGGATGTACCGGAGTCTCATGCCGTTCGGCAGGCGGCGAACCGCTCTAGAAAAAAGAGAAGGGGGGGGGTGCCACCCTGCCCCCGGCCGCCGTGGGACACTGGCGGGTAAGAAGCAGGCGAAAGCCATCACAATTCCATCACACGCAACGCTTGTAAACGCGCATCAACAGGCGTATCGTTCTCCTGCCGGGGTCAAAGCGGTACTAACCCAAGTGTGTGATGTGCAAGGCAAAAAGGCAGAATTAGCCCGACCCGCCCCGGTAGCTCAGTGGATAGAGCAACCCCCTCCTAAGGGGTAGGTCGGACGTTCGATTCGTCTCCGGGGCGCCAGTACAAATACTCTCGATCCCGTGCAAAAAAAACCCCGGCATGACCGGGGTTTCTGCAAGGCGCGTCTTCCGAAGAAAGACGACTGCCTTATGACGCAGTTCTCCGTGGCGCGACCTCAGACGGCCTTCAAATTCGAAGCCGCAAGCTTGCCGCGTTCCGTGACCACCTCAAAGCTGATTCTCTGACCTTCGCTCAGCGTGTCCATCCCCGCCTTCTGGACGGCACTGATGTGCACGAATACATCTTTGCCACCGGTCTCCGGGGCGATGAAACCGAACCCCTTTTCGGTGTTGAAAAACTTGACTGTCCCTGTTTCCATTCTGTACCTCAACGTGTGTTCGAACCTGATTATAGGCCCGATACGGGTCCTTTATGCAGCTATCGATTGCATTTCAGCGGAAAATCGCGGTTATGCCCTGCGCGGTCACGCACCCCGAGATCACGCCATCCAGGATTACACGCTCATCCGGCGGGACCCGCCGCGGTCCCGACCGGCCCTGGATTCATCGAATATTCTTTGACTTTATTCCGTTAAAAGGCCGTCAGGACGGACCTTCATAAGCAATTTTCGTACAAAATTGAAATAAATAAGGGCGGTCCATTTCGGTTATGTAGCATCCGGCTGACTGGACGGCTGGGCAGCCATGAACGGCTCCAGCTTCATGCAATTGTCGTGAATGGCCATCAGCAGCGGGTAGGGAGTCAAGTCGCACTCATAGCGCTGCGCGTTGTACACCTGCGGAACGAGACAGCAGTCGGCCATTGACACTGTGTCGCGATAGCAGAAGCGACCGCTCTTGCAGCTCTTGGCCAGGGTGCCTTCGAGTCCCTTGAACCCCTCGGCTATCCAGTGGCGATACCAGGCATTGATCTTGTCCTCGTCGGCATCGAAGGCTGGCTTGAGGTGGCGCAGCACCCGCAGATTGTTGAGAGGATGGATATCGCATGCAATGACCTGGGAGAGACCGCGCACATAAGCCCGGTCGAGCGCGCCATCGGGCAGCAATCGAGGCTGCGGATGCGTCTCTTCCAGGTATTCGATGATGGCGAGCGACTGCGACATCAGATTGCCACCGTCATCGAGGGTCGGCACCAGACCCTGCGGGTTGACCGAAACGTAGTCCGCCCCCAGATGGTCTTTCTTAGGGAGGCTAATGAACGTCGGATCGTAGGGCAGTCCTTTGTAGTTCATGGCAATACGCACGCGGTACGCGGCTGAGGAACGGAAAAAAGTGTAGAGCTTCACAATATGCCTCCTTTGGTTCGGGCTGTTCAATAGTAAATGCTGTCGGGGCACGGCCGCGCCGGACTCGCTCGCATCTCCAGTGATGAGAGACGGGGTCCGTCAGGCGTTGCGCCACTGCGTTGCGCCACTGCGCTGCGCCACTGCGTAGTTCCACGGCGTGGTGCCACTGCGTCTCGTCATTTGCCGGCCGCGTCGTATTCCTGCAGCGCTTCCTTGGCGACACGGAAGCTGTCCACTGCGGCCGGCACGCCGGCATAGACCCCGACCTGCAGCAGCACCTCCCGGACTTCTTCGCGGGTGCAGCCGTTGCGCAGCGCGCCTTTGACGTGCGTCTTCAGTTCGTGCGGCCGGTTGAGTACCGACAGCAGCGCGACGTTGATCAGGCTGCGCGTCTTGCGCGGCAGGCCCTCGCGCGTCCACAGCCAGCCCCAGCAATTGGCGGTCACCAGTTCCTGCAGCGGCGCGGAGAACTCATCGACATTCTTCAGCTGGTTTTCGACGTATTCCGCACCGACCACCTCCTTGCGTACTTTCAGTCCTTTCTCGAACAATTCGCTTGTCATTGCCATGCTCCCTGGGTTGGTTCAGAAAAATGCCTGCATCGAATGCATCGTACGGATGATCGTTGTTGCGGCACGCGAATGAAAACGCCGCCGGGATTGCCGGCGGCGCATGTTTTGGGTGCGTGACGCCTGCGATCTACGAGGCTGCCGGTTGTTTGCCTGCTTCGCCCCGGGCCGCCACCAGATCAAGGGCCACGTCGACGATCATGTCCTCCTGCCCGCCCACCATACGGCGGCGGCCGAGTTCAGCGAGGATGTCGAAGGTCGGAATGCCGTATTTCTCCGACGCTGTTTCTGCATGCCGCAGAAAGCTCGAGTACACGCCCGAGTATCCCAGCGCGAGGGTCTCGCGATCGACGCGCACCGGACGGTCCTGCAGCGGCCGCACCAGATCGTCGGCTGCGTACATCAGTTTCTTCAGGTCGCAGCCGTGATCCACGCCCATGCGGTCGAGCACGCCGATCAGTACTTCGAGCGGCGTATTGCCCGCGCCCGCGCCCATGCCCGCCAGCGCGGCGTCGATGCGATACGCGCCTTCTTCCATCGCCACGATGGAATTGGCGACGCCCAGCGACAGGTTGTGATGACAATGGATGCCGACCTGCGTTTCGGGCTTCAATGTCTGGCGCATCACGCGGGTCTTTTCGCGCGCATCGTTCATCAGCAGCGCCCCGCCCGAATCGGTGACATAGACGCACTGCGCGCCATAGGACTCCATCAGCTTCGCCTGTTTCGCCAGGTCCGCCGCCGGTATCATGTGCGCCATCATCAGAAAGCCGACCGTGTCCATGCCAAGCTTGCGGGCGTGCTCCATGTGCTGTTTCGAGATGTCGGCTTCGGTGCAGTGCGTGGCGATCCGCACGGTGCGCGCGCCGGCCTTGTAGGCCTGTTCCAGATCGTGCACCGTCGCAATCCCCGGAATATGCAACGTCGCCACCTGGGCATGCTTCACCACGCCGGCGACTACCTCTATCCATTCCACGTCGGTATGCAAGCCGAAGCCGTAATTGAAGCTCGACCCGGCCAGGCCGTCGCCGTGAGAAATCTCGATCGAATCGACCTTGGCTTCGTCCAGCGCCTTGGCGATCGCCGCGACCTGCGGCAGCGTGTACTGGTGGCGGCGCGGATGCATGCCATCGCGCAGCGTGACATCCGATATGTAGACTTTCTTCGCCGCCTTGTTCGTCGCTTTTTCCATTTGGGCTCCCGCTGGTTCCGGCTGGCGGCCTCAGGCCGCCAGCGCGAATTTGTTGACCGCGAATTGTTCGGCGGCGGCGAGCGCGGCCGACGTCATGATGTCCAGATTGCCGGCGTAGGCAGGCAGGTAGTGTCCTGCACCCTCGACCTCGAGGTAAATCGATACCTTCAGCCCATGGCGCAAGCCGATCCCCGGAATATTGAGCGGCTTGTCCGCGGGAATCTTTTCGAACTGTACCCGCTGCTTCAGGCGGTAGCCGGGCACGTAGGTTGCGACCTGAGCCACCATCTCCTCCACGGACTTGCGGATCGCCGCTTCGTCGGCACCGTCTTCGGCGAGGCAATAGACCGTGTCCCGCATGATCAGCGGCGGCTCGGCTGGGTTGAGGACGATGATCGCCTTGCCTTGCAAGGCGCCGCCCAGTTTGACGATGGCCTTCGAAGTGGTCTCGGTAAATTCATCGATGTTGGCGCGTGTGCCGGGACCCGCGGACTTGCTGGCGATCGAAGCGACGATTTCCGCGTAGTAGACTTTCGCGATCCGCGAAACGGCATACACCATGGGGATGGTGGCCTGTCCGCCGCAGGTGACCATGTTGATATTGGGGCTGTCCAGGTGCTCGTGCAGGTTCACCACCGGGATGACGTACGGCCCGATCGCTGCGGGCGTCAGGTCGATGACCTGTACGCCGTGCTTTTTCAGCACCTCGTTATGATGCGCATGCGCGCCCGCGGAGGTCGCATCGAACGCGATCTTGATGTCCCTGAAAGTGGGCATTTTCACCAGGCCCTCGACCCCTTCGGCCGTGGTCGGCACACCCATTTTGGCCGCGCGTGCAAGGCCATCCGAGGCCGGGTCGATGCCCACCATCGCACCCATGCTGAGGTGCTTCGCTTTTCGCAGCACCTTGATCATCAGATCGGTGCCGATATTGCCGGAACCGATGATAGCCACCGGCACGCGAACGTCCTGATTCATCATTTTCCCCTGCGCTGTGTACGAGTCGCGTTATTTTACTCTCGCGGACCAATGGGGCGAGGTCGCAAGTTAGTGACCTTCGGGCAGATCGCGCTACGCACCCTCACCCCCGACCCCTCTCCCGGTGGGAGAGGGGAGCGCACCCTCACCCCCGACCCCTCTCCCGGTGGGAGAGGGGAGCGCACCCTCACCCCCGACACCTCTCCCGGTGGGAGAGGGGAGTTCACCCTCACCCCCGACCTCTCTCCCGGTGGGAGAGAGGGGCGCACCCTCACCTCCGACACCTCTCCCGGTGGGAGAGGGGGGCGCACCCTCACCTCCGACACCTCTCCCGGTGGGAGAGGGAAGTTCACCTTCACCCCCGACCCCTCTCCCGGCGGGAGAGGGGAGTTCACCCTCATCCCCACCACGGGGAGAAGGATGCAAACCCTGTTACCGACGAGAGCGAGCAGCGGGCTCTACGCCGTGACCGAAAACCCGACCCGCCCGAGGTGCTGCACTTCGTGCTCGACCCAGGTATCGGCTTTGAGTGCCTCCGCCGCCGTCGCGCCACCCGCCATGACGATCCATCCCGGCAGAAGCGGTTCACCGGCTGCCGCGGCAAAGCGTGCGGCGGCCACCAGTGCGCGCAACGGATTGCCGAGGATGGCGGCGCTGGATCCGATCTGCACCGGCTTCCCGTTGAAACTCATCAGCATGCCAAGGTTTGAAAAATCAAAGTTCGGACTGTGCCACTGGCCGGTAACAAAGCCCGACGAGGAAGCATTGTCGGCAACGACATCGCTCAGCGAAAACTTGAAATTCTCGTAGCGCGAATCGATGATCTCCATCGCTGGCGCAATCGCCTCGACGGCGGACAACGCCTGCAAGGGCGTGATGTTGCCGGCGAGTTCGGATTTCAGGAGAAATGCCACCTCCGGTTCCACCCGCGGGTGCACATAACGCGCCAGGCTCAGCGGGCCACCATCCTCGACCACCATGCCGCTGGTCAGCCGGCCCCATATCAGGTCCGACAAGCCCATCTGGATGCACTTGGCGCGGCTGGTGAACCCCATCTTGACCCCGATGCGCTTCTCGCCGCGCGAAAGGCGCAGTCCGATACTCTGCTTCTGCACCTCGTAGGCTTCGTCGAGCGTGATCTGCACGTCATGGGAAAGCTGTGCGATGCCCTTTGCGCCGCGGGCTGCATCGTCCACGCGACTTGCGAGTTTATGGATGTCGGCCATGGTCATGCTCCAAATGCGGTGCGTACCGAGCCCAGGCCCGAAATTCGCACTTCGATTACGTCGCCGGGAACGACCCCGACCATCGGCCCGAGCGCCCCGCTCATGATCACGTCACCCGCCTTGAGCGGCGCGCCGACCTCCACCATGGTGCGCGCCAGCCACAGTGCTGCGTTCAGCGGATTGCCGAGGCAGGCAGCGCCGGCGCCGATAGAAATCTGGTCGCCGCGCTTTTCCATAACCATGCCGCACAGCCGCAGGTCCAGTCCGTCGAGTTTCTTCGGCTCGTTGCCGAGGACGAACAATCCGGAGGACGCGTTGTCCGCAATCGTGTCCTGGATCTTGATGTTCCAGTTCGCCACCCGGCTGCCGACGATTTCGATGGCCGGCAAAACATAGGCAACGGCACTGATGAGTTCGGTCATGCTGATGTCTTTTTTCTTCAGATCGCGTTCCAGCACCAGCGCGACCTCGCCCTCGACCTTGGGCTGCAGCACCTTCGACAAATGCACTTCCTCGCCGTCGGACATCGCCATGTCGGCGAACAGCATGCCGTAGTCGGGCTGGTCCACGCCCAGTTGCTTCTGCACCGCCTTGGAGGTGAGGCCGATCTTGCGGCCGATCAGGCGTCGCCCCTTCCTCAGCCAGTACTGCGTGTTGACTTTCTGGACAGCGTAGGCCGCGCCAAGATCGCCTGGCGGCAACTCATCGCGCAGCGGTTCGGTGGCGACGCCGGTATCGTGCGCCTTGCGCAGCCGGTCGGCGAGCTGCTTCAATTTCAGTGCGGTGACGGGCATGGTTTCCCTCGAAGAATTGACCGGATGACGTTGCGCTGTGCGCGCAGTCGTCCGGCCGGATTGCAATATCGCATTTGACGCCTGACTAACCAACGAATAACGACCGACCTGCGGCTACCCCATCTTGTGGGTCAGCTCGCCGATCCCTTCGATCCACAGTTTCACGGTCTCCCCCTTCTGCAGGAAGCGTCCGCGACCGGCGCCGACACCTGCCGGTGTGCCGGTAAGTATCACATCGCCGGGATACAGCGTGACCCGCGACGACAGCATGGCGATCTGCTCGGCAATATCGAAAATCAGCTTGTCGGTATTCGAATCCTGCATCAGCGCATCGCCAACCCACAGCTTAAGACCCAGTTTGTGCGGGTTGCGGATGTCGCCGGCCGGCACGATCCACGGCCCCATCGGACAGGCGCCTTCCCAGGACTTCTGGCTGACCCAGTCCCAGTGGAACGGCGACAGCGGCGGCACCTTGGCGCGCTTGCCCGCATCGCGGCACGACAAATCGTTGCCAATGGTATAGCCCGCGACATAACTCAGTGCTTTCGCGACCGGCACGTCCTTCGCCGGTTTGCCGATCACGGCCGCCAGTTCGATCTCCCAGTCCACCGCCTTGGAGAACGCGGGAATCTTCACCGTTACGCCGGGTCCCACCACCGAAGCCCGCGAGGTCTTGACGAAGTGCCAGGGCTTTTCGCCGAGGTCTTTCATCGTCGGACCGGGCTCGCGGCCGGCAGCGCGGTCCATTTCCGCCACGTGGTCGGAATAGTTCGCGCCGGCGCAATAGATGTTGCCTGGATACAGTATCGGCGCAAGCAGCCTGGCTCGCTTCAATGGCACACCCTTCGCCCGGCTCTTGCCGCCGCCGATGCGCTTGGCCGCTTCGGTGAACGCCCGGTTGGCCTTGCTCCATTCCTGCAAGGCCCCCAGTACCGTCGCCCAACCCGATTGACCGGACACGCGCGCCGCATCGTAAATCTGGTCGCCGATAAGCAGGCCGGCACGCGCTTCGCGTCCCGATTGATACGTCAACAGCTTGTAGCCGGTCATGTGGGCATCCCCGCTTTCATCCTGGTGATCCAGTCACGGAAGGCAACCATCTGCTCGCCCATGATCTTGCGTGTCGGCTCGTCGGTCAGCTTGAGTTCAGCGTTGAATTTTGCCGCGGAGCCCCCGATGTAGATTTCCGGGCGCAGCAGCACCAGTCCCTCCAGGCATCCCAGGATCTTGCGCAATTCGTACTGGTTGCGCGCGCCGCCCAAGGGACCGCCGGTGGCGCTGATGATGGCGATGGGCTTGTTCCTGAACGGCTGGTCAGGCACCCGCGACATCCAGTCGATGGCGTTCTTCAGCACGCCTGTGATCGAGAAATTGTACTCGGGGCTGGCGATAAGCAAGCCGTCCGCGCCGGCGATCTGGTCGCGTAGGCGGCTTACCGCCGCGGGCCAGCCCTTGTCCTGAATTTCCTGGTTGTACAGGGGGATTTCGTCGTAGCGAACGATTTCCAGCGACAGCTCGGACGGCATCACTTCTGCAGCCGCAGCCAGTGCAGCGGAATTGAAGGATTTCTGGCGCAAGCTGCCGCTGATGCCCACTATCTTGTAGTTGCTCATATGCCTTGTCCGGCCTTTCGGAAGTTGTGCAAAGGGATGAATTCTAGCGGGTCACAGCCGGTTCGTCCGCGAGGCCAACCCCGGGTGCGGAAATCGCAGCGGGCCGCGATTGCGGACGGACGACAACTCGACGGACGACAACTCGACGGACGACAACTCAGGAGCGCATCAGCGCCGGTCCCCACTGGTTCAGGGTCCAGGTGCTTTTCGGCCACAGGCCCATCTTTCGATCAGGTGCGCAGTGCTCCAGTTCGGTGGACAGTTCGAACAGGTTTTCTTCCGGGTCCTTGACCATGAAGAACAGATCGTTCCCCGGCCCGTGGCGCCCCACGCCCCAGAAGATCGGCACCCGCTTGCGGCCCATGTGGTCGGCCCAGTCGCGTATGCCGTAGAAATCCGGCGTGTCGAACGAGACATGGTCGAGGCGCGATTCCGGCGCCTGGAACAGCGCCAGCGCGTGGTGTTCCGCATCGACGCGCAGGAAGGTGGCGCTCAGCACGCCATGTTCATCCTCGACCCGGTCGGAAACCACGAAACCGAGTTGCCCGGCATAAAACGGCAGCAGCGCCTCGGGACTGGGCGTGCGTATGCCCACATGCTGAATGCGCGCGGCAGGCAAGGCGTCGGGCGCACCCAGGCCGGTCTTGACTCCGAATGCGATGCGATTGCCCTCGGGATCGCGCACGGCGAATGCCCCGGCGCCGAACAACGAGGACGGGTTCGCCTCCAGTATCGTGCCGCCACGCTCCAGGCGCTGCCGGTATGCGGCGAGCGACGCCGCATCGGCAAATGAAAAGGCGACAAAACCGATCGCGTGTTTCCGGCCGGGCGTCACCAGCATCGGGCGGTTCTGGCCGATGCACAACCAGCGCTCGCCTTCGATCTGCCGCACGTCCATCGACAGCGCCTCGCGTGCAAACGCGGCCAGGTTTGCCGGGGCTTCCGACTCGATGCAGAGGTGATCGAGATGCGCGCCGATTTCGCTTCGTTGCTGATTCATGTGTGCGTTCCTGCCGCTTGCGGCCTGCGTTTGCGATCAGCGTGCAAGAAATTCCAGTTGCAAGCGGTTGAAGGTCGCGGCGTCCTCGAATTGCGGCCAGTGACCGCAATTGTCCATCACCACGAACCGGGCGCCGGCGATCCCGCCTGCCAGTTTCTGCCCCACCTCCACCGTGCTGCCGGGGTCGTGCGTGGTCCAGAGCACGAGCGTAGGCGCCGTGATGCGCGCCCACTCAGCCTCGGTCATGAGATTCGGCAGGCGGAATTCGGGTGTGTGCAGGCACATGATGTTTGCCATGGCCTTCGCGAAGCCCGGCTGGATATAAACGCGATAGCGCATCTCGACCATCTCGTCGGTGACGACGGCCGGATCGAGCATCAGCCATTCCAGGCGTTTCCGTATATTTTCCCGCGTGGGGTCGCTGGCCGCGCGGATGCTCAGGTCATGCACCCGGCTGCTCACCGCCGGATCGTAATGCACGCCGGCCGCCGTGTTCAGGATGATCTTGCCGACGCGCTCGCCGTGGTAGGCCGCCATGTGCTCGGCGACCCAGCCGCCCAGGGATTCGCCGGACAGGTGAGCACGCTCAATTTGCATCGCGTCCATGAAATCGAGCAGGTGACGCGCATAGTGCTTGGGCTCGTAAGGATGGTCGGGCTTGTCGCTGTAGCCGTGCCCGACCATGTCGATGGCGAACACCCTGTAATGCGCCGCATGCGCCGCAATATTGCGCAGGTACGCCTCCAGGTAGCCACCGCTGCCATGCAGAAAAATCAGCGTCTCACGATTGCCGAACCCGGCTTCGAGAAAACGCGTGTGAACATTGCCGGCCTGGACGAAGGCGACGCGATGCTCGCAGCCGAGCATATCGAGCCACATCGACATCGTGTTTTCCTGAAAAGTTAAGCGGTGATCATGCTGAAAGCTGCAACGCCGGCGCGCTGAGGTGCCGCGCGCCGGCTGGGTTGCACTACAACAGACCTACTTCGCCGACTGGATTTCCAGTTCTTTGAGGTTGTGCAGATCGGAATCCTCGTCCATCGAGAAACGATCGCCGAAGTCATACATATCGTCGTGCTGGAAACCGTCGTAGTGCTGGACTTCCCACCAGTTGTGGTCGAGGTCCTCGAGGTAGAACGAATACACGCCGTGCTGGTCCACGACATCCAGCACCTGCTTGATCTTGAACTTTTCCTTGTTCGCCTTGGCTTCGCGATGCACGCGATCGACTTCCTCGTGGCTGCCTACGTCCAGGCCCCAGTGGTTGAGCACGTTGCAGGGATGGACGGCCGCGCCGACCTCGACACAGACGATGTGGAACTTCAGGCCACAGCGCACCACCATCGCCGGCTTGGCATGGCGCACGCACTCCATGCCGAGGAACTCCTCGTAGAACTTGCGCGAATCCTTCAGGCTGTAGCACTCCATGGTGCCGTGCGACATCACATACGGCCTGACCACGGAATTCTTGTTCTTCGGTTCGAATGCTGCGTCGGCAATCTGCATTTCAACTCCTCCTAAAGAAAAATGGCCTCGGACTGGCGCACCATCAGGCAGGCGCGCCGGCCCGGTCAGCCTCGGTCAAGAATGAATCGGCGAAAAACTCGTCCTCCGGCAAGCCGCACTTCCCGGTGAAATCGTTGCGGGCCGCGTCCACCATTATCGGCGCGCCACAGGCGTAGACCTGGTACCCGGACAGGTCCGGGAAATCCTGCATCACGGCACGATGCACAAAACCGGTACGTCCTGTCCACGCGTCCGAAGACAGTGCATCGGACAGAACCGGAATGAACTTGAACCCGGGATTCTCGTTCGCCCACTGCTGCGGCAGATCGAGCATGTACAGGTCGGGTTTGGCGCGGCATCCCCAATACAGCGTCATCGGCCGGTCAATCTTGCGGCGCAGTGCGTATTCCACAATCGATTTTATGGGGGCGAAGCCGGTGCCGCTGGCGACGAGGACGATCGGCTTCGTGCTGTCTTCGCGCAGGTAGAACGTGCCCAGCGGGCCTTCGAAGCGCAGCACTTCGCGCTCCTTCATGCCGTTGAACACGTAATCGGTGTAGGCGCCGCCCGGCATGTGGCGGATGTGGAGTTGCAGGTCGGTCACCCCTTCCGCCTGCGGCGTCGTCGCGATCGAATAGCTGCGGCGCTTGCCGTCTTTCAGCAGGAAGTCGACGTACTGGCCGGCTGAAAACATGAAGTTCTCGTTCATCGGCAGCTTCACGTCCAGGATGGCAACGTCGGATGCGGGTTTTTGCAGTTGCTTCACCCGACAGGGAACGATTTTCGGCTTGATACCCAGCAGCGACAATTCCTTCAATTCGATGACGAGGTCGCATTCCGCGACGGCCGAGCACAGCAGCGCCAGTCCCTGAGCCTTCTGGTCTTCAGTCAGGTAGGACGCGTTAATCATGTAGGTGCCGTAATTTACCGAGCCCTCGATCAGTTTGCCGCGGCAGGTGCGGCAGGTTCCAGCGCGGCAGCTGTAAGGCATCGCATAACCCGCCTCGAGGCCGGCATCGAGGATGCGCTTGCCTGCTTCTACCTGAAATGTGTGTCCGCTCGGCTTGAGGGTTACCTGAAACGCCATTTCATATCTCCGAAATTGTCCGTCAGCACGGGTCGTGCCTCGGTTGGACCTAACAACCTGTCAAGATTACCGCGCCGCGCGAAGCTGAACAACTGTGCCTGCCGACAGGTCAGCCTTGAGAAACGCCCCGAATGCGACTGCGTGGACTTCATCCTCTGTCAGCCCCGTTAGATTACTCCGGATCACCCGCGGTCAGATCCTCCCACATGCGCTCGGCAATCCGTCCCTGCCAGGTCGCGCGATTTTTCGCCTGTTCCTCGTTCATGCGCGGCGCCTTCTCGGCCATGCCAGCGGCAAGCACCGCCAGTTCAACCCGTGCAGCGTCCTCGAGAAACCAGGCGAGGGTGAGCGCCTGTTCCACCGTCTCGCCCGCGGTGACCGCGCCGTTGATTGCGACCACCACGCCGGGCGCCTTGCCCATCGTTTCGGCAACCCCGATCGCGGCCGGTTCATTGCGGATCAGACCGGGGTCGGCCCAGAACGGCACCTGCGGGTAGAAATACGACCCGAAACCATGGCGCGCTTTCGGCGTAAGTCCCATCGCAGCCAGCGCCAGCACATTCGGCGACAGGAAGCGCGCAATCGCCTTTGCGTCGGGACGCCGCTTGTACACCTGCTGATGCATCCTGACTTCGCCCAGCACGCCTTCGGGCAACGGACCCTCCACCGGCACCACCGTACCCGGTTCACCGGGTTTGATCAGGCCCATGGGCTTGGGTGCGCACACCAGAAAGGAGTGCTCATCCAGGCGCAAGCTGCAATGCCCGTAGGCGTTGACCAGTCCGCCGCGGGCCATCGCCCGGGCAAGTTTCCTGACTGTGATCTGCTGCAGTTCGCTGGGAATGGCGGCCATGTCAGGCCGCACTCTTCAGCAGCGCAACCGAGGTGTCGCCCTGGCTCGTCAAGGCACGGAATTCGGCGATGTCCGGGCGCGAACCCCAGATGCAAAGCGACTCCGGGGTGAACGGGAACTGGCGCGCACGATAGCTCGCCTCCTCCTCGGGCAGGATGTGCTTCACGCCGACCGAATACTCGTAAATCATCTGGTCCGGGCCCTCGAAGTACAGGAACATCGCCGACGAGGTGGCGTGGCGTCCCGGTCCGAACGTGATCTTGACGCCCTTTTCCTTGAGGAAGTACCAGGAGCGCATGATGTCGTCCACGTCCTCCACCTGGTGGTTGATGTGCTGCACACCGGGCGTTGCGGAGGGAAACAGCGCGATCGTGTGGTGTATGGTGTTGATGCGCATCAGTGGCGCCCCGCCGATCCAGTCCGAGACCCGGGCGCTCAATACCGTGGTCCAGAACGCTTCGTCCTTGGCCGGGTTGGAGGTGCGAAGCCCGATATGGCTGAAATGCGTGATGCCCGCATCGCGCGACGGAAAATAGCGCACACCACTGTGGAACGGGCGCACCACGATTTCGATCTTGTTGCCGGTCGGATCCTGGGTGCGCAGGAACTGCTTCACGCGCCGCAACTCGCACTCCTCAGCGGTGCCGTAGTGGACCGGGTGGCCGGCCTTCTCCAGTTCCGCGCCCACGGCATCGAAGTCGTCGGGGTTCTTGAGGTCGAATGCCGCCGTGTTGTCGGACGGATCGCCTTCGAAATACACCAAGGTGTGGTCACGGGTATCGCCGCGCACCGCGGTCTTGTCGGAACGGAAGTAGGCTGACTTCCCTTCCCGGCCCACCAGCTGCAGCCCGACGATGCGCGTGACGAAATCGGTGGCCGCCTCGAGATTCCGGGTGCCGATGCGCAGGTAACGAATGTCGTGCAAATTGACCATGGTTCTCTCCTTTTGTATCTGTCGGCAAGTTCGGTTCAGGCGACGCGCATGGCGGGACGGTCTTCCGCCTTCTTCGTCTTGAATTCCGTAATGTCGGGTTTGGAACCCCACATGCACAGCGCAAACTGCTCGAAGCCAAACTGGCGCGGCCGGTAAGCGGCTTCATCGGCGGGCATGATGTGTTTCACGCCGACCGAGTACTCGTACACCATGCCGTCCGGCCCTTCGAAGTACACCATCATGGCCGACGACAGAGGATGGCGTCCCGGCCCGAACACGATCTTCACGCCCTTTTCGCGCAGAAAATAGTACGAGCGCATGATGTCGTCGACATCCTCGACCTGGTGGTTGATGTGCTGCACGCCGGGAAAACTCGAGGGAAACAGCGCCAGCGAATGATGGCAGGTGCCGATGCGCAGCAACGGCGCGTCGCCCAGCCAGTCGGAGACGCGGGCGTTGCAGATGCGCGTCCAGTAGGCCTCGTCCCGCTTCGGGTTGGTGGTCCGCAGGCCGATGTGGCTGAAATGCGTGATGCCGGCGTCGCGCGCCGGGAAATAGCGCACGCCGCTGTGATAGGGGCGAACCACGATCTCGATCTGGTTGCCGCTGGGATCCCGGGAGGCGACAAAGGCCTTGACCCGCCGCAATTCGCATTCCTCCGGCGTGCCGTAACGCACCGGATAGCCTTCCTTTTCCATCGCCGCACCGACTGCGTCCAGATCGTCCGGGTCCACAAGGTCGAAACCGATCACGTGGTCCTTCGGATCGCCTTCGAAGTACACCAGGGTGTGGTCGCGCGTGTCGCCGCGCACATCCACCTTGTCGGAGCGGAAGTAGGCTGCCTTGCCTTCCCGCGCGACCAGTTGCAGGCCGACTATACGGGTGGAGAAATCAATGGCTGCGTCGAGATCCGGGGTACCGATGCGCAGATAGCGGATGTCCTGGAGATTGATCATTTTGCAGCTCCTCTATTATTCGCAACCCTGTTCGCAACCCTGTTCGCAACCCTTGGCCGACCCGCACCCACTATTTCATCAACGGCATGCCGAACTGGGCGCCCGGGTTGACGCCTTCGCGCCAGCGCGCCGTGACGGTTTTGACGCGACTGTAGAAGCGTACACCATCCGATCCGTGCTGGTTCATGTCGCCAAACATCGAATTCTTCCAGCCGCCGAAACTGTGAAACGAAAGCGGCACCGGGATAGGCACGTTGATGCCGACCATGCCGCAGTTGACCTTGTGGGCGAAATTGCGCGCCACGTCGCCGTTGCGCGTGAACACCGCGACCCCGTTGCCGTACTCGTGCTCGTTCGGCAGCGCCAGCGCTTCCTCGAAATTGCCTGCCCGCACCACCGACAGCACCGGTCCGAAAATCTCTTCCTTGTAGATGCGCATCGCCGGCCGCACCTTGTCGAACAGGCATCCGCCGAGGAAAAACCCTTGCGGATGGCCGGGCGCGGAAAAACCGCGTCCGTCGACCACCAGGCTTGCACCCTCCTTGGTGCCGAGATCGACGTAGCTCTTCACCTTGTCGCGGTGCTCGCGCGTGACCAGCGGGCCCATCTCCGAGGCATGGTCCGTCGACGATCCCACCTTGAGATTCCTGATGCGCGGCACCAGCGCCTCTATCAGTTCATCCGCGGTGCGCTCGGTTACGGGCACGGCCACCGAAATCGCCATGCAGCGCTCGCCCGCCGACCCGTACGCAGCGCCCATCAACGCTTCCGCGGCGCCATCCATGTCGGCATCCGGCATGATCACCATATGGTTTTTCGCGCCGCCCATCGCCTGAACGCGTTTGCCGTTCAGGGACGCCGTGGCAAAGACGTGACGCGCGATGGGGGTCGAGCCGACGAAGCTCACGGCCTGCACCCTCGGATCGTTCAGCAAGGTATCCACCGCCTCCTTGTCGCCGTTGACCACGTTCAGCACGCCGGGCGGGGCCCCGGCTTCGAGCAGCAATTCGCCCAGGCGCAGCGGGCAGGACGGGTCTTTCTCCGAGGGTTTCAGAATGAAAGTATTGCCGCAGGCAATCGCCATGGGGAACATCCACATGGGCACCATCGCCGGAAAATTGAACGGCGTGATCCCCGCGCACACACCCAGCGGTTGGCGCAGCGAATACACATCCATGCCGGAGGAAACACTGTCGGAATACTCTCCCTTCAGCAGGTGCGGAATGCCGCAGGCGAACTCCACCACCTCCAGACCGCGCTGGATCGAGCCCTTCGCGTCGGAGAGCACCTTGCCGTGCTCGGAGGCGATCAGCAGCGCCAGTTCGTCCATGTTGCGTTCGATCAGCTCCTTGAAGCGGAACATCACCCGGGCGCGGATCAGGGGGGACGTCGCCGCCCATTCAGGAAACGCGGCCTGTGCATTGGCGATTGCCTGTTCGACCTCCGCCTTCGAAGCAAGCGGCACCCGCCCCGTCAACATGCCCGTGGTCGGATTGAAAACCTCGCCGTAACGTCCGCCCTGCTTTGCGTCCCGGCCGGCGACCTTCCTGCCGCCGATGAAATGCGCCAGTTCCACCACTGCCGCATTGGCCTGTGCGCTATTGGCGTCGCGTGTGTTCATCCTGCTTCTCCGGTAGTTCACATTCGAATGCTTGCGTTCCGCTGCAACATCTCACAGCGTGTTTCGCGTACTTGTTGCACAGGGCGAGTACTTGTTGCACAGGTCGCGTACTTGTTGCACAGGGCGCGTACTTGTTGCACAGGGCGAGTTTACTTGCTTCGCGCGTGCCAGTCTGCGGAACTTGCGTCGCGCTCGCCGGCCTGTTCCCGACGCCGGGCTCGCCCAACGCAACAGGGCATATTGTGCACCGCCGTAAAGCGTCCCGCTTCTGCACTTATCCATTGCATACCCCCGCCAGAGACCGGCGAGAACAGACCGCAAGCTTGACATCCGAAACCCTAGCCCAATTGTTCTTCCAGCGCGCGCCGTCCGGCTGGCGTGGCCATGGCGATAAGGGTCGCCCCGCTGGCCAGCAGGTGGTCCTCGCGCGGGTTGAACACCCAGTTGTCGGCCTCGCGCAGCGCCAGCACCACGTATTCACTGCTGCGCAGCCCGAGTTCGCCGATGGTGCGGCCCGCCAGGCGCTCCCGCACATGGACTTCCTCTACGCGCAATCCGCGGTCGGCGCGCAGCATCTCGTCGAGAAAGCTCACCACCTGGGGTCGTATCATCGATGAGGCAATGCGCATGCCGCCGGTAAAATCGGGAGACACAATGGCGTCGGAGCCTACGCGTCGAATTTTCTCCATGTAGTTCACCTCGTGGCAGCGTGCCACCACGCGCACGGCGGGATTCAACTGCTTGGCCGAAAGCGTCACCACCAGATTCTTCGCATCGTCGCCGGTCACGGCAAACACGCCGGCGGCCCGTTCGACACCGGCATTCAGCAACGGCTCGTCGTCGCTGGAGTCTTCGTGCAGGTAGAGCACATGCGGGTAGTGCTCGCGGTAGTGGTCTATGGCCGCCTGATGCACGTCGATGACCACGTACTGGCGGTCGGTCGCCTCGAGTTCGTGCGCCACATTCGAGCCGACGCGCCCGATGCCACAGACGATGTAGTGCCCCTTGAGGGAGTTGATTTTTTTCTGCATGCGCCTTCTCCGGAAAACCTGGTTGATCTCGCCCGCCACGATGAAGGCGGTGATGGCAGACATCATGTAGCCCAGCGTGAGGATGCCGGCAGTCGCTATCACCATGGTAAATACGCGCCCGCCCGGGCTGTTCGACAGGTCGACTATCTCGCTATAGCCGATCGAGGCAATGGTGATGAATGTCATGTAGAGCGCATCGACCGCGGTGGTGGCGGGGCCGCCGATCACCAGGTAGCCGAAGGTCCCGACATACAGAATCACGACCAGCATGAACATCGGCGCCATGAGACGGCGGGCTACTGTAAGGGTGAGGCTTTCGTCGCGATTTCGATTCGCGGCCGAATTGATTCGCCTAGGGAACATGGCTCGTGCGCACTTTTGACCCGGTCAGCCTTTTGCCAGAAGCAGCCGCACGCCGATGAGCGAGATGTCGGGAATGTAGGTGATCAGCACCAGCGCGATCAGGTAGATGACGAGGAAGGGCATGATACCGCGGTAGATCACCCCGAGTTGCAGGCCGAGCACCGACTGCGCGACAAATATGTTCATGCCGAACGGCGGATGAAACAGGCCGATCGCCAGGTTCACCGTCACCACGATGCCGAAATGCACCGTGTCAATCCCCACCGCCTTGACCATGGGAATCAGCAAGGGCGTGAGCAGCAGGATGGCCGAAAGCGGATCCAGAAAGCAGCCGACCACCAGCAGGCCGATATTGATGGCAAGCAGCAGCATCCAGGCACTGACGTTGAGCGAAGTAAGCCAGGACACCATCGCCGCGGGCACCTGATTCACCGTCAGCAGCCACGCAAAAACGCTGGCGCAGGCGACGATGATGAGGATCTGCCCGGTGAACAACGCAGTCGTTGCGGCGGCATCGAGAATATCGCGCCAGCCCAGTTCGCGGTAGATGACAGCAGTGACAAATGCCGCGTAGACGCATGCGACCGCGGCGGCTTCGGTAGGCGAAAACACGCCGCCGTAGATCCCGCCGAGAATGATGAAGGGCGCGCCCAGCGCCCAGATGCCACGCCCGGCGGCACGCAGAAACAGCCGCCACTGAAACCCTTCCCCCGCGCCTATCCCGTTTCGCCGGGCGAACCAGACAACGTACAGCGCAATCATCGCGGCGATCATCAGGCCGGGCAGCACGCCCGCGGCGTACAGTCGAGGCACCGATTCTTCCGCTGCCGTACCGTAGACGATCATCGGAATACTGGGCGGAATGATGATGTCTATGGCGCCAACCGACGTGATCAGGCCGGCGCTGAATTTTTCCGGATAGCCGGCGCGCCGCATCGCGGGCAGCATCACCTTGCCGACGGTGGCCACCGTTGCAGCGCTTGCCCCGGAAATCGCGCCGAAGATCGCCGAGGTGCCGACCGTGGTGACGCCCAGGCTGCCGCGCACGGACCCGACACCGGCCTGCACGAAATCGACGATGCGCTGCGCCACGCTGCCCCGGCCCATCAGTTCGCCCGCATAGATGAAAAACGGGATGGCCAGCAGCGCAAACGCGTCGACCGCGCCGTACAGATTCTGGTGCAGGGCGGCGAGCGGCACATTCATGAAGAACACCAGCGCCACGCTCACGGAGGTGAGCAGGACCAGAAAGATGGGAAACCCGAGCAGCAGCAGCACGATAGGGACCACACCCAGCGCGAAGCTCACGGCGCGCCTCGGTTGCGGTCATCGACGCCGCCAACGGTGCCTGTCGATGCAGCAGGCGGGGCTGCGGGGATCCTCGACGTTTTCTGCCTCACCATCTGGATGGCGCGCCACAGCGCGATCAGGGCTACGAGGCCGAAGCCGACCGCCACCGCGCTGTGCGGTATCCACATCGGGATGCCCGCGGTGTCGCTCTTGCGGTCCAGGGTCATCATCTGCCCCACGTAGCGGGACGACTGCAGCAGGACGAACCCTGACAGGACCAGCAAGGTCGACAATTCGACGATCCGCAGGACCGCGCGCGCCCTCTCCGGAAGATATTGCAGCAACACATCCATGCGCAGGTGCATCTGGCGCCAGGTGACCACTACCGCGCCCAGAAACGCCATCCAGACCATGATGTAAATCTGCGCTTCGTCGGCCCAGATGATGGAGATGCCCAGCACATAGCGTCCGATGACGTTGGCGAAGCTCAGGCAGACGGCGAATACGAACGCCAGCGCCAGCGTCCGCTCTATGGCCCGCGTTATCCAGTCAAATCCCCTGTCGATCAATCCGGTGCCCCGCACATGCATAGATGGAAACGCGACTTGCGGCGCACGCAACAGCCGCAGAGCGGCGCATTATGCGGCCTAAATCCTTCTTCAGTAGAATACGGGTTCGCTGCAGCACTACGGCATGACACCTGCCGCACCGCACCTGCCCCACTTCACACTGCTCCGCCACACTACGGGGAATTACCCTCATGGATCTCGGAATCAAGGGCCGCAAGGCCATCGTTTGCGCCTCCACGCGCGGGCTGGGGCTGGCCTGCGCCACCTCTCTCGCGCGCGAAGGCTGCCTGGTATTCATCAACGGCCGCGATGCAGGCCGCCTCGCAACCGCGGCCGCGGAGATCATGGCGGCCACCGGCGCCTCAGTAGGCACGGTGGTTGCCGACATCAACACCGAGACGGGGCGCGCAACGCTGGCTGCTGCCTGTCCGGACGCCGACATACTCGTCAATAACAATGAAGGTCCGCCACCCGGCAAATTCGAAGACTGGGACCATGCCGAATGGTTGCGGGCGATCGAAGCCAACATGCTGGCGCCGATATTCATGATCAAGGCGCTGCTGCCCGGCATGCGCGCGCGTCGATTCGGCCGCATCGTCAACATCACCTCTGCCATGGTGAAGTCTCCCCGGGCCATGATGGGCCTGTCCACGTCCGCCCGGACCGGGCTGACGGCACTCTGCAAGGCGCTGTCGCGAGAAGTCGCGGTGGACAATGTCACCATCAACAATCTCCTGCCGGAACGCGTCGACACCGGCCGGCAGCGATTCCTTGCCGAGCGGATGATGAAGGCCGACGGCATCAGCATGGAGGAAGCCCGAGCGCGCATCGCCAGCAGCATCGCCGCCAAACGCATGGGGAAGCCCGAAGAACTCGCCGATGCCTGCGCCTACCTGTGCAGCGCGCAGGCCAGCTTCATCTCGGGCCAGAACCTCCAGATAGACGGCGGTTCCTATCCCGGGCTGATTTGAAGACGAAGATCCGCAACCCACCGGCTGCACCAGACAATGTACGGCGATCCCGTCGATCCACGGCAACCGGCCGTCTTTGACAGCCGCGAATTTCGCAACGCACTGGGCTGCTTCGCCACCGGCGTGTGCGTCATGACCACCCGCCGTGCCGACGGCAAACGCGAGGGCCTGACGGTCAACTCGTTCAGCTCCGTCTCCCTCAATCCGCCCATGGTGTTGTGGAGTCTCGCGCGCAAGGCGACCAGCCTGCCGGCCTTCCGCGATGCGGAATTTTTTGCGATCAATGTGCTCGCAATCGACCAGCAGGCCATTTCGGATCATTTCGCCAGGCCGGCGCCCGACAAGTTTGCCGACATTGGAAACCTGCTTACCGAAGGCGTAGGGGGATTGCCGCTGATCGAAGGCGCCAGCGCCCGCTTTCAGTGCCGTAACCAGTTCCAGAATTACGGCGGCGACCACGTCATACTCATCGGCACGGTGGAAAAATTCGAACACTGGCCGCGCGAGCCACTGTTGTTCCACCGCGGCAAGTACGCGCGCCTGGAAACCAGGTAACGAAACACTGAACAAGCGTCCACTTCCGGAAAATCGCCGGGCATGTTTTCTCTGAAGCGGGGGATATACAAGAAGGGGGCGTCACCCCCTTGTTCAGCGATTCCGTGACACCACCCGCGCCGGGTAAGGCATTGCCGATTCACAGTGGCGGATGCCCATACCGTACTTACCCGCAATTACCGGATTCCACGATCGATGTCACAACCTGCAGGCGGCGACCCCGACGTTCAAGGACGTGGTGTTCACACGCCGGAAATTCACGATCCATTCGCCGCGTTCCGCGTTCGCGACTACCGGTTTTACATGGGCTACGGCTTTCTCAGCGCGCTCATACAGCAGGTCCAGGCGGTGGCATTGGGCTGGGATATCTACGAGCGAACCGGGTCGGCGTGGGCGTTGGGCTGGATAGGACTGGTGCAGTTCGCGCCCGTGGTTCTGCTGTTCCTGCCGGCTGGGCAAATTGCCGATCGCTACGACAGACGCTACATCGTCGTAGTGAGCCTGGTCTTGTGGAGCGCCTCGTCCCTCGGGCTCGCGCTGGTGTCGAACGCAGGCGCTCATGTCGGCTGGATCTACGTATGCGCTGCAGCGACCGCCGCGGCGCTGATGCTGAACCGGCCCGCGCGCGATGCCTTGCTTACCCAGATCGTGCTGAATCGCCTGCTGCCCAACGCGGTTGCGTGGAACACCACCGTGTTTCAGGTGGCCACAATCTCCGGACCGGCACTCGCCGGCATTCTGATCGCCGTCACCGGAAGCGCGACCGTCGTGTACGCCATCAACTTTGGCTGCGCGCTGGCGGCGCTGTCGCTGGCCGCCTGCATCGGGCAGTACCCGCCGGTACACGCCCAGCCTGCGCGTTCCCTGCGCGAACTGTTCGCGGGGCTGTCCCACGTGTGGCGCCAACGGACCATACTCGGCGTGCTTACCCTGGACCTGATGGCGGTACTCTTCGGCGGTGCCACCGCGCTGTTGCCGATTTATGCAAAGGACATTCTTCAGGTCGGGCCGGCCGGACTCGGGTGGCTGGCATCCGCCCCCGCCATCGGCGCCGTGGCCATGGCCGCCGCCCAGGGCTATCGGCCGCCGCTCGAGCGCAGTGGCCGGGCGTTTTTCCTGGGCGTTGTCTTCTTCGGCGTGGCCACGGTGGTGTTCGGCCTGTCGACCTGGTTCTGGGTATCGATGGCGGCCCTGATCGTGCTCGGGGCGGCCGACAACATCAGCGTCGTGATTCGCCACACCGTGGTACAGCTCTACACCCCGGACGCATTGCGCGGCAGGGTGTCGGCCGTCAACCGCGTCTTCATCAGTTCCTCCAACGAACTGGGCGCATTCGAATCGGGCGCGGTTGCCGCCCTCACCAGTCCAGTATTTGCCGTGGTTTCGGGCGGTATTGCGACCATCCTGTTTGTCGCCATCGGCCTGCGCTGGTTTCCCGAACTGCGGCATCTGGGCCGATTGGGGAAATAGCGCTCCGCCGTTCCGTCAGGCTGCGGCTCGGATCACGCCGGATGCAGTACGCCACAGGTAAGGATAAACTGACGCCATCCGCAGGCAATTGCGAACCATCACAGGCGAACCATCGCAGTTGCGAACTGCTCGAAGTCGCGAGCAGTCAATCGCGATCCCGTCAATCAAGAGGACGACATGAACGCCAATACCAAGGTGCAGGAACGCAAGAACTACGTCGACGGCAAGTTCCTCGGCAGCGCGAAACAATTCACCAAGATCAATCCCGCGGACGGCACGGTGGTGGCGCAGGTGCACGAGGCCGACCGCGCCATGGTGGATGAGGCGGTGAAAGCGGCGCGGCGCGCCCTCAAAGGACCGTGGGGGAAGATGTCGCTGGAGGCGCGGGTCAACATGCTGCGCAAAGTCGCCGACGGCATCGAAAAGCGCTTCGACGAATTCGTCGATGCGGAGATCGCCGACACCGGCAAGCCGCACAGCCTCGCGAGCCATCTGGACATTCCCCGCGGCGGCGCCAACTTCCGGGTATTCGCCGACATCGTGCGCACCTACGGCACCGAGTCGTACTTTCTGGATACGCCCGACGGCAAGGGCGCGGTCAATTACGCGATGCGCAAACCCCTGGGCGTGATCGGGGTCATCGCGCCCTGGAACTTCCCGTTGCTGCTGCTGACCTGGAAACTCGCGCCCGCGCTCGCCTGCGGCAACACCATCGTGGCGAAACCCTCCGAGGAGACGCCCTCCACCGCCACCTTGCTGGCCGAGGTGATGCACGAGGCGGGCGTGCCGCCGGGAGTCTTCAACGTGGTCCACGGGTTCGGGCCGGAATCCACGGGGGAATTCATCACCACTCACCCCGACGTCAACGGCATCACCTTCACCGGCGAGACCGGCACCGGCGCCGCGATAATGAAGGCTGTGGCGCCCACGGTAAAGCCGATCTCGTTCGAACTGGGCGGGAAAAATCCCGGCATCGTGTTTGCCGATTGCGATTTCGACGCCGCGGTGGCCGGCATCACCAACGCCGTGTTCTCCAACTGCGGCCAGGTGTGCCTGGCCCCCGAGCGGCTCTACGTGGAGCGCCCGATATTCGACCGTTTCGTTGCCGCGCTCAAGGCAAGAGCCGAGGGATTCGTCATGGCGCTGCCGGGCGAGAGCAACTGCACCCTGGGACCGCTAATTTCGCGGCAGCATCGGGACAAGGTGCTCTCCTATTACGATCTCGCCGTGAAGGAAGGTGCACGCGTGGTCACAGGCGGCGGCATCCCCAAATTCGGCGACGTGCGCGACAACGGCAGCTACATCCAGCCGACCCTCTGGACCGGACTGTCCGAGGGTTCGCGCACCGTCAAGGAGGAAATTTTTGGCCCGTGCGCCCACATCGCGCCTTTCGACAAGGAAGAGGACGCGATCGCGATGGCCAACGATACCGTGTATGGCCTCGCCTCGACCATCTGGACCAGCAACCTGTCGCGCGGCCACCGCGTCGCGCACGCCATGGAGTGCGGCATCGCCTGGGTGAACTGCTGGTTCCTGCGCGACCTGCGCACGCCCTTCGGCGGAGCCAAGCTTTCCGGCATCGGCCGCGAGGGCGGCCTGCATTCGCTCAATTTCTATTCGGAGCCGACCAACGTCTGCATCAAGCTTTAACCGGGCCACCGCCCGCAACCGAGGAGCCCCCATGATCACGCCGCTGAACTTCCCGAAGTGGATAGAGGAACACCAGCATCTGCTCAAGCCGCCGGTCGGCAATCAGCAGGTGTTCCAGGACACCGATTTCATCGTCACCGTGGTCGGCGGGCCGAACCACCGCACCGACTACCACGACGATCCGCACGAGGAATTTTTCTGGCAGTTCAAGGGCAACGCCTACCTGCACCTGATGGTCGACGGCAAGCGCGAGCGCACTGAACTCAAAGAAGGCGCGATGCTGCTGCTGCCGCCGCATACCAGGCATTCGCCGCAGCGACCCGAGGCCGGCAGCCTGTGCCTGGTGATCGAGCGCGCGCGTGAACCCGGCGTGCTGGATGCGTTCGACTGGTACTGCGACCACTGCGACCACCTCATCCATCGCGTGGAATTGCAGGTGCAGAGCCTGGTGCGCGATCTGCCGCCGCTATTCGAGAAATTCTATGCGGATGAAGCGCTGCGCACCTGCAGTAACTGCGGCACGATTCACCCGGGACGGGCGGCTACCGGGCGTTGACCCCAGCAGCAGCACCGGGCGCAACCGTCAATAGACAGACTTGACCGACCCGGGGACTGATGGCCGTTGCGCCGCCTCAGGCAGCCAGGCGCCCGCGCCCATCGGCCGCGAGCAGTCCCGCAGCGATCAATCCCTGCCGGATGCGTTCAATTTCAGCCGCGGACAGTTTCACCAGCGGCGGACGCACCGCGGCACAGCGCAGCTTGCCGAGCAGCAGCAGCGCCTCCTTCATGCGGTTGTGCATGTCGGTCTTCGGCTCCGCATAGAACACCGCCGAGGTGGCGTGCACGCGGTCATTTAGCGCTCGTGCCGCCGGCATGTCGTTGGCGCACACCGCACGGAACAGCCTTACCTGGAGATCGGCGATGACGCTGCCGCTGCCGGACAGGAGACCATTGCAGCCGAGCACGAGCGAGCTGTACAGCCAGGCGCTGTGGGTGGAGAGCACATTCACCGGCCTGGAAAGCGATTGCAGCGTGCGCACCTGCGTTTCGTGCTGCTCCGGGACGCCGCAACTGTCCTTGATCGCGCGCACCTTCGGACATGCCTCGAAAATCTTCAACAGCGTGGCGAGCGGATAACCCAGGCCGCCCGCAAGCGGATACTGGAACAGGATGACAGGCAGATCGCTTGCGTCGGCGATGCGGCGAAAATGCTCCAGCGCCATCGCAGGCGTCTGGCCGTAGCGGAAAACCTGCGGTGGAAATACCAGCAGGCAGGATGCCCCCGCCCTGGCCGCCATGCGCGCGATGCGCTGCGCCTCCAGGCTGCCGTCGGCGTACACGCCGTTGACAATGGGGACGCGGTCACCCACCGCATCCAGCGCGATCTCAAGCACGCGCTGCTGTTCCTCGAATGTGCAGGATGCGACCTCGGTCGAGTGCGCGTTGAGCGTGAGCGCCGTTACGCCATCCACGGCGGCCACATCCAGCAGGTGGCTCCTGAATGCCGCAGCGTCGATCGACAGGTCTTCCTGGAACGGCAGCAGCACCGCGGGGATGACGCCCTCGGGTTTGAAGTCGGGGAACCTTGCCATGGGTACTCCTTGTTCCAGAGGGTCGTGCCCGCGCTCAGGCCGCGACGGGTCCGCGGCGGCGGATTTCGCTCAAGGTCGCGAGCGACAGCACCAGCGCGATGGCTGCGCCGAAAAACAGGTAATTCGGGTGGCCGATGTCTATCAGCCAGCCAAACAAGGTCGGCGACACCGCCGCGCCGAGTTCCATGCCGGAATAGACAAAGCCATACACCTTGCCGCGCGCGTGGGCGGGCGTGACTTCCCGCACGATGATGTCCCGCGCCGGTCCGACCGATCCAGAGCAGAATCCGGCGAGGGTCATCACCACGATCAGCAGTCCGGTGGCGAGCGACCCGGTACCGAGCAAAATCATCAAGACCGCGGTGCTGGAAATACCCACTGCCGTGATCAATCCCTGGCGCGACGACCGGGTCGAAACGAAGCCGCCGGTCAGTATGCCCGCCGCGCCCCCCAGCAGAAAGCCGGTCAGTGCGGTGCTGGCGGCCAGCAGCGGCACGCCGTAGACGGCCATCAGCGCGGTGGTGGCGAATGTCTGCAACGCCACCATGCCGGCCGCTGAAAAACAGAAGAAGGTGAAACACATCAGCACCGGCATCGCCGTCAGCACCTTGAAGTCGGCGCGCAGGCTGGTTTTCTGTTCGCGCGCGCGCGCCGCCGCCGCATCCGATTCGACCGCCAGGATCCGCTGGCTGGCGATCACCAGCGCGGCGACTACGCCTATCACGCCGGCACTGAACACCGCGGTCCGCCATCCCCAGACCGAACTGATGGCGATTGCAAACGGCGGCGCCATGGCCCAGCCGAGATTGCCGCCGATGCCGTGCACACTGAATGCGTGGCCCAGACGCGCCGGCGAAACCCGGGCGTTGAGGATGGAATAGTCGGCGGGATGAAATACCGCGTTGCCAATGCCGAATATCATCGCCCCCAGCACGAATACCCAGTAGGTGGGCGCGGACGCCACGACGATGAGGCCGAGTCCGACGAAACCCAGTCCGGAGGCCAGCACCGCCTTGCCGCCAAAGCGGTCGACAGCGAAGCCGGCAGGCGTCTGCAGCACACCGGAGACCACATAGAACAGGGTGATTGCCAGGCCGAGGCCGGCATAGCCGGTGTGAAACTCCTCTTTGAGCAATGGAAACAGCGTCGGGATCACCAGCTGGAAGAAATGGCTGAACAGGTGCGCGCCACCGACGAGACTTATGATCTTCACGTCGAAACGGACGGACCCTGCCAGGACTGAACTCATGCGCGCTCCAGATTGCCGATGACCCGGGATTTTAACCGCCAATCGTCCCTGGCTGCACGCATGAAAAGAGCCTACCCGCCGAGCGCGGCGCTGTCATTGCCGCACAGCGCGGCCGTAGGGCGCAGCTTCAGCGCGCCGAATAGCGGTGATTTTCCCGCGACCATGGCGCGATGAATCCGCGCCCTACGATGGTGGTGCTCGGGTGCGATCCGGCACCGAGTCGCCTCGATAGCGCTACCAAAGGGGCAGGTCCGCGGGTCCGAAGCGCCGAACGAGTCAATCCTGATGTCCGAGTATTCGGTGTTTGACCCTTGCGCCAGCGTGTTCGTGAGCCAGCGTGTTCGTGATTGCCCTGCCCGCTGATCTGGACTAGCATTTCCCCAACCCCACCCAACAACCACCGAGGCCGGCCCCGGCGCCGCGACAAACCATGTCCATCGACCTGCATGCCCACCTGATTCCCGATGCGCTCGCCACTGCGCTGCGCTTGCGCGCCACGCCGCCCATGATCCGCCGCGGCGACGACGGCAGGGAAATCGTCCAGTGCAATTTCGGACCGCTGGGCCTGGACGATGGCTTCGCAGACATGGACATCCGGCTGGCCGAAATGGATCGCCATGGCGTCAACCATGCCGTGCTGTCCCTCACCACGGTGTTCGGCATCGAATGCCTGCCGCTGGCCGATTCGCTGCCCCTGTGCCGCGCCTTCAACGACGCGATCGGCGCCCTCTGCGGCAGGTATCCCGAACGCTTCTCGGGACTGGCCGCCCTGCCTGTCGCCGACATAGACGCGACCGTCGCCGAATTCGAGCGCGCGATGGCGCTGCCGGGCATGGTGGGCGCCCTGCTGCCGGGCGATGGATTCCTGTCGGTGCGGCGTGCCGAGAAATTCAGGCCGGTGCTGGCGGCAGCCGACAAGCGGCACGCGCTGCTGCTCGTCCACTACGGCCGCATTGCCAATGATCCGGAAGCCCCCAAGGTCGACACCTCGGACAACGGCCACGCGCGCATCAGCACTCTCGACATGCAGTCGCGGCTGTCCTCCAACATGATCACCTTCTGCCTCACCGATTTCCTCGCGTCCTATCCCGACATCACGGTGCTGAGCCACAACCTCGGCGGCAACATCGCGTTCGAGGTCGAGCGTCTCGATCATAGAAGTATGATCGACCGTCCCGGCGACGAACTGCCTTCCGCTCGCATCCGCGCCGGGCGGGTGCTGGTCGACTGCAATTCACTCGGTGCGCGCGCCATCGAGCGCGCCGTGGAGGTCTACGGCGCCGAGCGTATCGTGTACGGCACCGACGGCACCGATTTCGGCATGAAATGGTCGAACGACGCGATTGCCGCGGCACGCATCGGCGATGCCGACAGGAACGCCATCCTTGCCGGCAACGCGGCAAGGGCGCTGGCGCGGGTGAATGCCGGTCCGGCGAGACTGGCCGCATAGCGCGCGTCACGGCCCAGCACGGTTACGCGGATCGTAAAGATGCTGCGTCGGCTCGCCGGCGCCGCGTAACCACGTTGCGCCACTCCCGGTCTGACACTCCCCTTCAAACGGAATCTCCATGAAACGTATCTTTTCCGCACTGGCGCTGTGCGCGATTGCCGGCTCTGCCTGCGCGCAGGCCTGGCCCGCAAAGCCGATCCGGCTGATCGTGCCGTTTCCGCCGGCAGGCGGCACCGACATCGTGGCGCGCACGGTCGCGCCGCATCTCGCGGCCGGATTGGGACAGCCGATCGTGATCGACAACCGTCCGGGCGCAGGCGGCACGATAGGCTCGGAGATGGGCGCCCGGGCGCCGAACGACGGCTACACCCTGCTCATGGCGACCACCAGCACGCACGCCGTCGCGCCCAATCTGAATCCGAAGTTGTCCTACGATCCGCTGCGGGACTTTGCGCCGGTCAGCAACGTAAATTCCGGTCCGCTGCTGCTGGTGATAACCGCAGGCCTGCCGGTGAAATCGGTGCGCGAACTGATCGCGCATGCCAAGGCCAATCCCGGCAAGCTGACCTTCGCCTCTTCGGGCGCGGGCACCGTCTACCATCTCACCGGAGAAATGTTCAAGACCATGACCGGGACAAACATGGTGCACATACCTTACAAGGGCAGCGCGCAGGCCTTTCCCGATCTGATCAGCGGACAGGTCTCGCTGATGTTCGACCTGACCACGTCGGTGATGCCGCTGGTGAAATCGGGCAAACTGCGTGCGCTTGCCGTGACCTCGACCAGTCGCAACGCCTCGGTGAGCGACCTGCCCACGGTAATCGAGGCGGGCGTGCCGGGATTCGAATCTACCCTGTGGATCGGCCTGTTCGCGCCCGCCGGCACGCCCCGGGATATCGTCATGCGTCTCAACGCCGAAGTGGCCCGGGTTCTCGCCCGCGGCGACGTGCGCGACACCTTCGCCCAACAGGGCGCGGACACCGCCGCCGGCAGCCCCGAGCAGTTTGCCGCGCAGATCAGGGCCGATCTGGCGGTTTGGGGGAAAGTGATTCGAGACGGCGGCGTGAAGCTCGAATAGCCGCGGCCGCCTCACAGAATCCGGTTCGACCGCAGCACTGAAAGCAGCGCCCCGAGCAGCGCCAGCGCGGCGCCGATAGCGACGACTACCGAGGTGAGTTCGGTGGCGCGCCCCTTGGTGAGCGCCAGCCTGCCGCTCAGGCCCTGATAGATTTTTTTCAGTTCGCCGGCATTGGCGGCGCGGAAGTACTCCCCGCGGGTCATCATGGAGACTTTCTTCAGCGTCTCCTCGTCCAGGCGCACGCGCATCGACCAGCCATCCACGCTCAGTGTCGTGCCCTGCGTGGTGCCGATGCCGACGGTGTAGACGCGCACGCCGCGTTCGGCCGCGAGCTTGGCTGCCTCCAGCAATTCCGGCCCGGTGTTGCTCTGGCCGTCGGACAGCAGCACGATGGCGGTGGCGCCATTCGACCCGGGCGGGACCGGCTTGAAATTGTCGATCTGCTTCTGTCGCGCCCAGTCGCGCGTCCAGCGTTCGGCGCTCTTTCCGGAGATGATCTTCTCGACATCGATTCCCCCTTCCGGGAGCAGCGTGGACAGGGCAATGACCAGTCCGGAACCCAGCGCGGTGCCGCGCTGCAACTGGAAGCGTTCGATGGCGTTGATGATGTCCTCGCGCTTGTCGGTGGGCGCCTGCGCGAGCGACGCGGACGCGGCGATCGCGACCACGCCAATCCTGACCTCGCTGGGCTGGTCCGCGATGAAGGCCCTGGCGGCGGCCTGTGCGGCAGCCAGCCGGTTAGGCGCAATGTCGGTGGCGCGCATGCTGCCGGACACATCCATTGCGAGGATGATGGCATCGAGGCGCGAGGGCAGCATCACCACCGCCTGCGGACGCGCGACGGCGAAGATCATCGTGGTAAGCCCCAGCAGCATCAGGATGGCCGCGCCATGGACGCGCATCACGATAGCCAGCTTCGCCCATGCGCGCGCGACCCCCTTCGCTCCGCCCCCCTTCGCTCCGCCGCCCGCTGCGTCAGGCCCGCTTGCGCCTGACCCGTCGCCAGCCGGCCTCGCACCTGTTTCCTGCATCGCCAGGGCGAGGCTGGCGAATCGCGACAAGGCGTTGCGCTGCCGCGCCACCAGCCGCAGGTAGAACACCACTATCAGCGGCACGAACAGCAGCAGCCACAGCAGGGTCGGCCACAGCAGGGTCAGGTCGCGCAATGCCAGCATGGTAGTTCCGATTCGATTTGCGCGGCGCTCAGACGGCCATGGCCTTGCGCAGCATGCCGCCACCCGCGGCAAGCTGGCTGCGGCGCTTGCGCAGTTCGGTGAAGCGCAGCAGCGCTTCTCCGACATTGTCATCGGTGGCGAGTTCGAGGCAGTCCACGCCCGCCTCGGCCAGTGTCGTGCGCAGCACCGATTCGCGCAGCGTCGCGGCCTCGGCAAAACGCCTGCGGAAGCCACGATCGTGGGTATCGATGAAAAGCTGCTCGCCGGTTTCTGAGTCCTGCAGCGAAACGAAACCCACATCCGGCAATTCCATCTCCATGGCATCGTAGAGGCGCACGGCGACCACTTCGTGCTTGCGCGCGAGCAGGTTGATCGCTTTCGTCCAGCCGGGCGTGCTGATGAAATCGGAGACGATGAACACCACCGAGCGCCGCTTCATCACCTGGTGCGCCTTTTCAAACAGTTCGTTCAGGTTGGTTTCCCTGCCGGCCGGCCCGCCCGCCCGGCGCTGCTGTTCGCCCTGGCGCAGCATGCGGTCGAGCAGATGCAGCACCTGGCGACGCCCGCCGCTCGCCGGCACCACCTGCGTGGCGCTGTCGCCATGAAGCACGGCGCCCACCCGGTTGCCATGGCGCGTCAGGAGCCGCGCCAGCACGCCGACCAGTTCCGCCGAGACGGTGCGCTTGCGCACCTGCTGCGAGCCAAAGTCTATCGAGCCGCTGAGATCGAGCAGGAACCACGCGGTGACCTCGCGGTCCTCCTGGAACTCGCGCACGTGCGGCACCTGCATGCGTGCCGTGACATTCCAGTCGATGTAGCGCACGTCGTCGTGCCACTGGTACTCGCGCAGATCGGCGAGATCCAGGCCGAAACCGCGCAGCAGGGTCCGGTAATCGCCCTGCAGCAGTCCGTCGAGGCGCCGGATGACAGTCCACTCCAGGCGCCGCAGCAGTGTTTCCGGCTCGGCTCGACGCCGTACCTTCAACAACGGCGCCGGCTCGGGCGCAGGCACCGCTGCAGACGCAGCGTCCTGCGCCAGCGTCGCGGCTGCCTCAGGCTTCCGCCGGAACCTGAACATGCGTGGCCAGCGGTTTATCCGGCGCGGAGATGACCTGCATGATGCGCGCTATCAACTGGTCCGCGGTCAGCGCGTCGGAAAGCGCTTCGTACGACAGCACCAGCCGGTGGCGCATCACGTCCGCGACCAGATCGGTGATGTCATCGGGCAGCACATAGCGCCGGCCGCGCAGGAACGCGAGCGCGCGGGCGCCCTCGATGAGATTGATGGTGGCGCGTGGACTGGCGCCGTAGGTGATGTAGCGCGCAATGTCGCCCAGTCCGTAGCGCTCCGGGTCGCGTGTCGCCGCCACCAGCCTGACGGCGTGATGGATCAGCATCGGATCGACATAGACGCTGCGGCACTCGCGTTGCAGCGCGATCAGCTGCGTGGTGGTGGCCACCGCCGCCACTGCCGTGGCCGCGCCGGTGACGCGCTCCACGATCACGAATTCCTCCTCTTCACTCGGATAACCGATGAGGATCTTCATCATGAAGCGGTCGACCTGCGCCTCCGGCAGCGGATAGGTGCCCTCGGTCTCGATCGGGTTCTGCGTCGCCATTACCAGGAACGGCTCGGGCACCTTGTGCGTCTGGCCGGCAATCGTGACCTGCCGCTCCTGCATCACTTCGAGCAGCGCGCTCTGCACCTTGGCCGGGGCGCGGTTGATCTCGTCGGCGAGCAGCAGGTTGGTGAACACCGGGCCCAGGCTGGTGCTGAACTCGCCGGATTTCTGGTTGTACATGCGCGTGCCCGTCAGGTCGGCCGGCAACAGGTCCGGGGTGAACTGGATGCGCTTGAATTCACCGCGCAAGGTCAGCGCCAGGGTTTTCACGGTGAGCGTCTTGGCCAGCCCCGGCACGCCTTCGACCAGCAGGTGGCCCTGCGCCAGTATCGCCACCAGCACCCGCTCGAGAAAATGGTCCTGTCCCACCACGACGCGCTTCACTTCATAGAGCACGCTCTCCATCAGGGTGGCCACGTCGGTGCGCGCGGCGAGAGTGTCGGTCAGCTTGTCGTTCATCGATTCGGTCCTTGAATATCCGCTATCCGCATTGCGGATCGATTGATCGTGGTTCGTGGAATCCCGGCGTTCAGAACGGCGCTATGCCCACCGCGCTGCCCGCTGCTTCTATGGTTGCCGCAAATGCTATGCCGATAAAAGTGCGCGCATCGGTGGGGTTCAGGATGGCGGTGACGATGCCGACCACCTCGCCGTCCATCGTGACCAGCGGGCCGCCGGAATTGCCCGGGTTCGCGGCGGCGTCGAACTGGATCAGCTTGGTCAGCAGGCGCTGCCCTTCGGGCGAACGGAATTCGCGGTTCAGGCCGGACACCACGCCCGCCGATACCGACGGCCCGATGCCGAACGGAAATCCGACCGCGACCACTTCGTCCCCGGGTTTGAGGTTTTGCGCCGAACCCAGCGTCGCCGACGGCAGGTCATCGGGAATATTGCGTGCGCGGATTACGGCCAGATCGTTTTCCGGGTGCGCGCCCACCAGGTCAGCCTCCGATTCGAACCCATCGGAGAAGGTGACCATCACCCGCTTCGCGCCCATCACCACGTGCAGATTGGTCAGGATGATGCCCTCGTCGACGATGACCACGCCCGAACCGACACCGCGTTCCTTTTCCCCGCCTTCGGGGTCCTTGGGGTCTTCGCCGAAGCCGCGCACCCGCACCACCGACTGGCGCACCGATTCCGCCGCCTTGGCGGCACGCGAGGGCAGGCTCTTGTTTTCCAGGGTGTGCAGGACTGCGGCATCGATATCCTCCTGCGTTGTTTCCGAGGGCGCCGGCTGCATCGCCCAGAACAGCAGCACCGGCACCACGGCAAGGGTCAGCGCCGCGACGAACAGGGCGGCGCGTTCGTGGCGTGCGAGGAAGGCGCCCAGCCGCGCGCGCCATCCCGTCGCGGGCGCGGCCGCCTGAACGGCAGGCAGCGGCGCACGACCATGCGGCCGCTCGGCCCGGCTCCCGCGCCGCTGAACCTGCGGCGCGGCCCATGCGGGAATCTCGCTGGCACGGTGGGTCCTGCTATAGAGCACTGCGCGTTTCATGCTGGATCAGTACAGAGAGAAAATCCGGAAGGGCCAGTCGCCGGGAGCAACCTGCAGGAGCATGCGCAACTGGAAAACTGTGATACCTGGATTTGAAACATGACCGTAAATTGACTTTCACGCCCGCCGGCTCGTCCCCCTCGCCAATTCAAAAGGTAACATGAGTGCGGGCTCAGGTATATGCCTCGCGATGTTGATTGTTGCGCGGCAGCTGCCACACGGTCTGCCCCACATAGGTGCACCGCATGATCTGCCATACGGTCTGCCATTTTGCGCCCGCCATTGCGGCAGCAGCGTGCGGGGAAAGCGAAATGGGGAGGTTGCCTGGAGGCGCCATCCGAAGTACCGTACGCAGGAATTGAAAAAAGGGATCCTTGGTACCCGGTCCCCGTTCGAGACAATCGGCGGCGCGTGGCATGCGCCGCCGGACCTGCAAGGAAAAGCGATGCAGTTTCTCTGGCCTGACCTGCTCTGGCTGCTACTCGCCCTGCCGGCGCTGGTCGCCGCCTATGTCTATGCGCTGCGCCGCAAGAAAAAAATGGCGGTCCGTTACGCCAGCCTGATGCTGGTGCGCTCGGCCGTCGGGCCCGGCCAGCGCTACCGGCGCCACGTCCCGCCGGCGTTGTTCCTGTTGGCCATGCTTGCCGCCATCATTGCCATCGCGCGGCCGACCGCCAATGTAGTCCTGCCGGCCGACTATCTGACCCTGATCATGGCGATGGACGTGTCGCGCAGCATGCAGGCGACCGACGTGGAACCGAACCGCATCAGCGCCGCCCAGACCGCGGCGAGGGCGTTCATAGAGGAGTTGCCGCGCAACGTGCGCATGGGCATCGTCTCGTTCGCCGGTACGGCCATCGTGGTGCAGACCATCACCGATAAGCACGAGGACATGCTGGCGGCCATCGATCGCTTCGAACTGCAGCGCGCCACCGCCACCGGCTCCGGTCTGCTGCTGTCGCTGGCGCAATTGTTCCCGAACGACGGCATCGACCTGGAAGCGGCGGTGTACGACAGTTCGTTTTCGCGCTACGGCGGCGGCGGCGCGACCATAGACCGCTCGCGCAAGGCGCGTGTGGAAAAGAAGGATTTCAAACCGTTTGCCCCCGGATCCTATACATCGGGGGCCATCGTCCTGCTAAGCGACGGCAGGCGCACCACCGGCCCCGACCCGCTGGAAGTGGCGAAGATGGCGGCCGACCGGGGCGTGCGTGTGTTTACCGTCGGCTTCGGCACCCACGAGGGCGGCAGCATCGGCTTCGGCGGCATGTCCTTCTACGTGCGGCTCGACGAGGAAACGCTCAAGGCCATCGCCCACATCACCGGCGGCGAATACTTCCACGCCGGCACCGCCGCCGACCTGCGCAAGGTCTATCAGAGCCTGAACTCCAAATTCGCCATGGAGCGCCAGGAAACCGAAATCAGCGCCCTCCTGAGCATCGCGGCGGTGATACTGGTGATTGCCGCATCGGTGCTGTCGCTGCTTTGGTTCCATCGCGCCTCATGACCGGCTTTCCGCCAATGAGCGCACGAAGCGCGTCATCGCCTCCAGCGTCCGCTCGGGCTGATCGCGGTGCGGGGAATGCTTGCAGTCCGGCAGCCTGAGTTGACGCAGCGGGCCCGACACGCGCGCCGCGATGGCATCGAGTTGCGCCAGCGTGCCGTACTCGTCGTCCAGACCCTGAATCGCTAACACCGGGCAGGTCACGCCGGGCAGGCACGCCTCGATGTTCCACGCGCGGAAATCCGCATGCTGCCAGATGTCGTTCCAGCCGGTGAAGGTGCGCCCCGCGTCACGGTGATGGCGGGCGAGTTTCTGCGGCAGGTCGGTGGTTTCGAACGCGGTCTTCGCCGCGACGATGCTGGAGATGCTGATGTCCTCGACGAACACGTGCGGCGCTTCGGCAATGATGCCGAGCGCACGCCGGCCCGAACCGGCGTAGATCAGCGCGATCGACGCGCCATCGCTGTGACCGATCAACACCGGATCGGCGACACCCAGGGCCTCCAGCAATTGCGGCAGCACCAGCAGCGCCTCGTCGTGCATGTAGCCGGTTTCGCGCGGCTCCGCCAGCACCGCCGACTGGCCGTAGCCGTAGCGCGAATAGACGATGGTCTCGCAGCCGGTGGACGCCGCCAGCCGCGCCGGAAAATCGCGCCACAACGAAATCGACCCGAGTCCTTCGTGCAGAAACACCAGTTGCGGCGCCGATCCGGCCAGCCGCAGGTATTCGAGCCTACGGCCCTGTATGGTTGCGAATTGCGTTGCGTATTCCGTCGCCACCGTCTAATCACTCATAAAAGTCACACTTTAATTGTTCAAAGTCCACTATCGGCGGATGCTTACAGCCAGTCTTGATACCATTTTTTATATGGTACCTAGCGCCGTACGATCGCCGTGCGCCTGTAAATCCCGTCGCAGTTTCCGCATCGCAGCTTCCGCATCACAGTTTCCGCATCGCAACTTCCGCATCACAGCTTCCGCATCACAGCTTCGCATAACAGTTTCCGCATCAGAGCTTCAGCGGTTTCCAGTATCCCGTCAGTTCCAGATAACCGCGGCCGATTACCTTGCCCGCGCTGCGCGCGCGCACTGCGCCCTCCCAGTACACGGTGCCGGTGCTCGCACGGGAATCCAGTTCCTGATCGTTCATCAGGGGCTCCAATTCCACGCTCATGGCGTCCGCGGCAGCCTTGCCCGGCGCCGCGCCGCCGATGTCCACGCGCATCGCCACCGGGTATTCCGCCCCGGTGCGTGGCGACTGCCAGCGTCGCAGCGGCGTGAAATGTACCTCATCGGGACGCAACGCCCGCAGCTTGCCCGCCGCGGATCGATGCGTGCCGCCCGCCCAGAATGCCCCGCCCGCGGCATCGCGCATGCGAAACGCCATCAGCGCGCCGCCATCGTCGAGATTGATGCCGATCCAGTCCCAGCCGACCGCCTCCTTCGCCATGGCCTGACTGGACCACTCATGGTCGAGCCAGGCGCGCCCTTCGACTGCCACCTTCCTGCCCCCGGCGCGCGAGGTCACCGTGCCTGTCACGGCCAGCTGCGGCCGGCTGTAGTAGTAGCTCGACTGTCCTGCCAGCGGGCCCTTGCGGCTGTAGCCATTGCGTCCCTGCAGCAGCACCGCCTGCGTTGCGGAGAAGCGCAGATCCAGCTCGAATTCGCGCGCCGGAATCCGCGCCGCGTAGCTGTCCCCTTGCAGCACCAGCGACCAGTCGTCAATGCGCACATCGGTGCGGCCTTCCGCCGCATCGGCGATGCCGAACCCGGCGCGCGCCGAACGTTGGTCGTGCAGCAGCCGACCCGTCCCGGGATCCGCCAGCGCGGCATGGGCAAACAGCAGTTGCCTGGGTGCAAAGCGGCTCTTGCTGTCCTCGCCGATGCCCGGACGATTGCGGAAAAACGTGATCTGCATCCCCATTTCCTCGCCACCTGCCGCCTTCACCCAGCCGGTGACGTACCACCACTCCGTGCGGTACGCCGGATGGCTGCCGTGATCGCGCGGCAGTTCGATGCGATGCCTGCCGGTCACCTCCGGGTAGACCTGCGAGTGCGCAGACGGCGTGGCCGCGCCGCACACTGCGCTGAGCAAGAAGGCGATGCGCAATGTGTCGAGGGACAGGCGGAGGGACAGGCGGAGCGACAGGCGGAGCGACAGGCGGAGAGACATGCGGCGCATCGTGCCACAAGTCTTGCGCGGTCTGGTTCTCCCGTTTGAAACTGGCTGCTTGCGCGGCGACAGTATCAACTCGACAATGCGCGCCAATGGCGCAAAACACCGAAGCCGGTTCGGTTACCGGCTCGCCTCGCTGCAAATTCGCGGATGCCATTCGCGAAACCCATCTGACTAGGACTGGCATGGCCAATCTTCCGCTTACCCTCGCCATCGGCAACTACGAGCATACCCGCGACATCGTGAGCGGCGACGTGCGCGCCGAGGGCATCGACCTCACGGGGCTACGCCTACCCATAGAGGAACTGCTGTTCCGCTTCATTCGCCATCGTGAGTGGGGCGTGTCCGAGATGGGGCTGGGACCGCACGCCACGCTGATATCGCGCGGCGACGATGGCATGGTGGGCATCCCCGTATTCACCTCGCGGGTGTTCCGCCAGTCCTCCCTCTACCTGCGCACGGACGCCGGCATCCGCTCGCCCGCCGACCTGGCCGGCAAGCGCATCGGCGTTCCCGAATGGGCGATGACCGCGGTGATCTACGCGCGCGCCCTGCTGCAGCACGGCCACGGCGTGGACCTGCGCTCGATCGAATGGACCCAGGCCGGCGTCAACGAACCCGGGCGGGTCGACAAGATGAAGCTGCAGCCGCCCGGCTTTTCGCTCACCCCGGAGCCCGCGCGTTCATTGTCGGAGATGCTGCTCGCGGGCGATCTCGACGCCATTATCAGCGCGCGCCCGCCCACCGCTTTTGACGCACGGGACCGGCGCATCCGGCGCGCCTGGGACGACCTGTTCGGCGAGGAAGTGGCGTACTGGAAGGCGACGCGCATCTTTCCCATCATGCACCTGGTGGTGATACGCCGCGATGTGTACGAGCGCAACCCGTGGGTAGCGCTCAACCTGTTCAAGGCGTTCGACGAAGCGAAACGCCGCGCCCTCGAGCGCATCGGCGAGATGGCGGCGTCCCATTTCCCCATCCCCTGGCTGCCGCACCACGTGGCGCTCGCCGAAGAACAGATGGGGAAGGACTACTGGCCGTACGGCATCGAAGCCAACCGCGCCACGCTGGATGCGTTCTGCCAGTACGCCTACGAACAGGGCGCGTGCCAGCGGCTGCTGAAGGTGGAGGAATTATTCGCCCCGCAGATGCAGGGCGTCTCCCGGGTGTGACACCGCGCCGACGAAACATCACATACAACATTCACCGAACTACAACCTCAGGAAACAGCTCATGAACCCACATACCGCAACCGCTGCCTTGATCGCCCTGTCGGGCGCGCTCGCCGGCCTTCCGGTCCAGGCGGCCGATCCGTCGCCGGGCAAATGGGAATTTTCAATGGAAACCCGGGTGCCGGCCCAGCCCGGCTTCGCGCCCCCGCCGTTCCAGCTCTCGCAATGCCTCAGCGCGGCCGACGCGAAAGATCCGAGCAAGGTGCTGGGCGGCATCGCCAATCCGGGCGCAACCGGCTGCACCTACGGCGACAAATCCTACTCCGGCAACACTTTCCGCTTTACGATTAGCTGCGAAGGCACCTTCGGCATCAAGTCGAAGGGCCAGGTAACTTTCGACGCCAATACGATCAACGGCACCATCGATGCGGTCGCCATGGTTGCCGGCGAGAAAACCGAACTGGTCAACAAGATTTCGGCGCGCCGCCTCGGCGGCTGCTGAAGCGGCACCTGCGACGCGCTGCTTACTGGGGTTTGATGCCGGCGTCGGTGACAAACCTTGTGTAGGTCACCGTGTGCTTCGCTATGATTTCGGCAAATTCACCGGGCGTGTTCGCGGCGACTTCAAAACCCGCGCCTTCCAGCCGCGACCTTGCGTCCGCCGATGCGCTTGCCTTGTTCATCTCCGCGTTGAGCAGCGCTACCGTGGCCGGAGCCATGCCGGCCGGACCGACGACGGCAAAATACAGTTCAGGCACGTCGAAATTCGGAAAGCCGCCTTCCGCGACCGATGGCACATCCGGCGCGGACCTGGCGCGCCTCGCCTGCAACACACCCAGCAGGCGCAGCTTGCCTGCTCGCACGTGCGGTATGACATTGGAAAACGCCACGATGCCCACCTGAACCTGTCCGCCGAGGACATCGTTCAAGGCGGGCGCGCCGCCCTTGTACACGATGTGCACCATATCGGTACCGGCCATTTTGTTGAACAGTTCACCGCCCACGTGCGCGGTCGTTCCCACGCCAGAGCTCGCATACGAGGTCCTGCCCGGATTGCGCTTCGTGTATTCGATGAGGTCACGGACCGAGTTCACACCCAGCGCCGCGTTGACCACCAGCGCCTGCGGTACCGTCACCACCGGGCCGATTGGAATGAATTCCTTCACCGAATCGAACGGAACATTTCGATAAAAGAGCGGGTAGACGTTGTGCGGCGGGTAGGCGGTGAGCAGCAGGGTGTGGCCATCGGGCGCCGACTTCGCCACGAAATCCGTGCCTATCATGCCGGTGCCGCCGCCCCGGTTGTCGATGATCAGGGGCTGGCCCAGCGACTCTCCCCATTTCGGCGCGATGGCGCGGGCGACGATGTCGACTGCACCGCCCGCAGGATAAGGCACGACCAGCCGGATCGGTCTGGAAGGATAGCTCTGCGCTGCCGCCAGCAGCGGGACGACCAGTGCCGCGGTTGCGATGCAGCGGAGCACGTTCATCGCAGCTGCCCCGCAAAACCCTACTTCACCAGCTGCCAGTCCCCGTTCGCCACCTGCACCAGTACGCGGGCGCGCTTGTCGATGCCGTTGTGATCGGTGGCGCTCATGTTGTAGATGGCATGCGTGCCGACCACCTCGCGCACCGATTCGATCGATTCGCGCATCGCCTGGCGGAATTCCGGCGTGCCCGGTTTGGCCTTCTTCAGCGCAGCGGGAATGGCTGCTGCAATAACGAGGTAGGCATCGTAGGCGTAGCCGGCGAAGGCATTGCGGCTGCCCGCGCCGTAGACCGCTTCGTAGCGCTTGATGAATTCCACGCCAACCGCCTTCAGCGGACTGGAATCGGGCAACTGGTCGGCGACGACGATGGAGCCGGTGGCGGCGTACCCGCCTTCCACGTTCTTGCCGCCGACCCGGATGAAGTCCTTTCCGACCACGCCGTGCGAATGGTAGATCTTGCCCTTGTAGCCGCGCTCGATGAGGGTGACGTGCGGCAATGCGCCCGGCGTGCCGGCGTCGCCGAGGAACATCACGTCGGGATTGGTCGCCATCACCTTGATGACCTGCGCGTTGACCGAGGTATCGGTGCGCGCGAAGCGCTCCTGGGCGGTGATCCTGATGCCCGCCGGCCCCGCCTCATTGGTGAGCGCGCGCAACGTCAGATCGCCCCAGGCATCGGAGAAACCGATGAAGCCGACGCTCTTCGCGCCGTTGGCTTTCATGTGCTCCACCATGGCCGCCACCATCATCTGCGCCGACTGCGGCACGGCAAAGACGAACGGCATCTTGGCCGGGTCCAGCGGTATCGGGCACAGGGCTATCATCGGCACGCGCACTTCGGTCACTGCCGCGGACTGTGCCACCGCCACCGGCACCGAACTTGAACCCATGATGACATCGGCGCGCGATTCGGTGGCGAACTGGCGCACGATCTTGTTGCCCGCCGCAGGATCGCTGGCGTCATCCAGCACCACGTAACGGATGGCTTCGCCGGCTATCGTTTTCGGCAACAATTCGATGGTATTGCGCACCGGAATGCCGAGCGCCGCGCCCGGTCCGGTGCCGCTGACCGACACGCCGATGACTATCTCCGCGTTGGCCAGCAGCGCAACGCCCATCAATACCCATCCTGCCGCCAATACGCCGATCTTCTGCATGCTAGTTTCTCCTGAATGTTCCTGAATGAACTTGCCGATTTTTTTTCATTTGAAATTGAACCCGAAACGCCGCTCAGGCGCGCTCTTCGCGATAAAGGCCCACGCCTTCGCGCACGCCGCGATCGCTGACCAGCAACAGCCTTGCCGTATCGCTGGCTGCCGTGTGCTGCAGCCACTGCCATTCCGGCACGGTGAAGATGTCGCGCGCCTGCCACTGATGGGTCGCGTCACCGACTTTGCTCGAGCCGCTGCCTTCGATCACCACGCACAACTGCGACGCCGTGGAGCGGATGCGCCGGGTGGGCATGCCTTTGGCGATCTCGGTCACGGTGGCGTCCAGGGTCGCAATCACCGCACCGCCACGTAGCGGATTGGAGTAGCGGACGGCACGCGATCCGTCCGCCGCGGCCGGCATGGTCGCCAGCAGCGCGAGCACATCCTGCCAGGCGTAGTGGAAACGCGGCGAGTACGGCACTGCCGGACGATCCGTGACCGGCTCCAGACCGCCGCGCACGAACAATTCGTCCGGCAGCGTGCCGGTGTTCTCCGGATACGCGGCCGGGCCGTTTTCGCCGCTGTATTCGCCGAAGACGGCATTGGCGTGCTGCACCAGCGGCACGTCGAGTATGTCCACCCAGATCACCGGGCTGTCGCTGTCGTTGTGGTGTCCGTGCCAGGTCCAGTTCGGCGTGATGATGAAATCGCCGGTGTGCATGGCGCAGCGCTGGCCGTCGACGAAGGTGCCGCCGCCCTTGCCTTCGAGCACGAAACGCACCGCGGCCGGGGTGTGCCGGTGCGGCGAAGTCTTCTCGCCGGGCATCACGCATTGCACCGCGCCTATCATGTTGGTCGCGGTCGCCGGCTTCCCCTGCATCGCGGGATTCTTCAGCACCAGCACGCGGTGATCGGCATCCTTGCCGTGCACCGTCTTGACCGTCAGCGCCACCGCTTCCTTCAGCTCCTCCCATTTCCAGATATGCGAGGGCACCGCCATCGACGGCTCGCGCGTGACGATCTTTTCGTACACTTCCCAGAGCGGAATCAGCGACTGCTTTTCCATGGCGCCGCGCAACGCGGCTTTTTCCGTCGCCATGTTCTCTGCTGCGGATGCGGGTTGGTTCATCTATCGGCTCCTTGGGACGATACTGCGGATGCAGCCTTATTTATCGCACACTTCCTTGTCATCGCACACTTCCTTGTTTTTCTCCCCTCTCCCCCCGGGAGAGGGGCCGGGGGTGAGGGAACACTCGGGGGTTAGGGAACACCCGGGTGAGGGAACACCGGGTGACGGCACTCCCGTGCTGAGGAAATCTATCGCGCCCGCTCCAATGCAAAGTGCGGCATCACCTTTTCCCCGAACAGGCGCACCGAGCGTTCCGCATCATGGTACGACATGTCGTTGAAGTTGACCTGCAGCGAGGCGTGGTCCACACCTCCCATGACGCGGTCGAACTCGTGCAGCTGTTCGATCACATCGGCCGGCGTGCCGACGAACGCGGCATGGTGATGAATTTGCGACTCGAACGTTTCGGCGCGCACCTTCTCTATCATCTTGTCGTAGTTCCTGTAGTCCGGCGAGATCTGCCTGCCCGCATGTTCCGCCATCGCATCGGCGATGGAATTGAAGTGCCGCTCGATGCGCGGTTTGGCAATGGCGATCGCCTGCTCGCGGTCCTCGTGGCAATACATGAAGTTGGCGAGCATCAGGCGCGGCTTGTCGGGATGTCCGGCCTTGCGCCACGCCTCGCGATAAATCCCCACCAGTTCCGCGGGAGAGGAACCCACGCCCGGTATCGCCATCAGCCCGTAGCCCAGAGCACCGGCGCGCTCGAATGACTGCGGCGTGCCAACCGCGGCGATATAGAACGCCGGTCGCGGCTGCTGCGTCGGGCGCGGCAGCGAGGTGACATGCTCGAAGCTGTGGAATTTACCCTGGTGGCTGACGTCCTCGCCTTCGAGCAGCAGGCGCACCTGTTCGATGCCTTCCTCGAAGCGCGCCACGCTCTCATCCATGCTCACGCCGAAATGGCGGAATTCATAGGGCAGGAAAGCGCGCGCGAAGCCCACATCCAGGCGCCCGCCCGAGATCGCGTCCAGCATGGCGATTTCGCCGGCGAGCTTGAGCGGATGGTTGAACACCGGCAGCAGCGCACCGGTCACCAGGCGCGCGCGCCGGGTGCGCTGCGAGGCAGCGGTGAGAAAGACGATGGGATTCGGGCTGTAACCGCCCCAGTGATGAAAGTAATGCTCGACGATGCGGATGTGGGAGTAACCATAGATGTCGCACCAGTCGACCAGGCGCAACGATTCGTCGAAATACTGCGCCGCCGATCTCTGCGCCGGCTTGACGTCGGGGAAAAACTGCATCCCGAATTCCATGTTCTCTCCTTGTATGGGCGCGGCGATTATACCGGCGGTCCTGCGAGTCTTCCTCCTGCCGGTCTTCCTCCTGCCGGTCCTCCTCCTGCCGGTCCTCCTCCTGCCGGTCCTCCTCCTGCCGGTCCTCCTCCTACCAGTCTTCCTTCACCGCCCTCACGGCGTCACCGCCCATCGCCTGGCGCCCGCTCGCCACGGCGGTCAGCGTAGAGAGCACCAGCATCACCGTGACGAAGGCAGCCAGCCCCGCCCAGGGCATGTGCACTTCCATGCTCCAGTGGAAGGACTGCCGGTTGACCACATGTATCAGCACCAGGCTGATGAGCCAGCCAAGGGCGAGCCCGACCGCCAGGCCGAGCGCGGACACCATCGCGCCTTCGGCCGCCAGCATCACGCCGATCTGGCGGCGCGTCATGCCCAGATGGCGCAGCACGCCGAATTCCCGGCGACGCGCCAACACCAGCGCACCGAAACTCGCCGACAGGCCGAACAGTCCGATGAGCACCGCGACCGCTTCCAGGCCGTAGGTGACGGCGAAGGTGCGGTCGAATATCTTCAACGACAGCGCGCGGATCTCGCCGGGCTCCGCCAGAGCCAGCGCTTCGCCGCCAGGCAGGGCCCGTATCGCGCGCCGCAACTGGACGCGGGCGCTCTGACCATCGCCGTGACTCGACCCACCTTGACTCGACCCACCTTGAATCGACCCACCTTGACTCGATCCACTGTGACTCGATCCACTGTGACTCGATCCACCTTGCCTCGATCCATTTTGTGCGCTGTCCGCTGTCAGCCAGAACGCCGCGTCGTTGGCCAGCGCGTCGCCGGTCAGGTCCCGGTACACGCTGCGCTCGATCAGGATCGCCCCCTGCTGGCGCACGTAATCGCGCCACACCCCCGCGACGAAAAACGGCGCCTGCTTGCCCGCCAGCGGCACGCTTACGGTCTGCCCCGCCCGCCAGCCGTAGAGGTCGGCAACGCCTTCGGTGATCCATGCGGACGGTGCAGCACCCGCAGGACGCTTGACCTCGGACAGCAGCGGCACCACCGCGCCTGCGCCGGACTCGTTGATGTCGCGCGCGATGACCAGCACCGGCGGACGATCCTGGGCCAGCAAAATGCGCTGGCTGCGCATGAAATCGACGCGGCGCACGCCGGGCAGCGCCGCCAGGCGCGCCTGATCGGCCGGCGTGAGGAATGTGGTTTCGCTGCCGCCCGCCCCGCGCAGGTACAGGTCGGCCGGCAATACCTGTTCCAGCCACTGATCGAGCGAAGTACGGAATGACGCCACCATGATGGCCATGGATACCATCAGCGACACGCTGGCCACACTGGCGGCGAGGCTCACCATGGTCTGACCCGGCGCGCCGGCGATGCTCCGTACCGCGAGCATCAGTTCGGGCCCGGCTTGCATCACCCGGCCCGCGCCGCGAGCCGGGCGAAACTCCGAAATTGCGCGCGACAGCGCGCCGAACACCAGCAGCGACAGGCGCGGCATCAGCACGATGCTGCCGATCAACAACAGGGCTATGGCGACATAGCCGGGCAGCGGCAGGCCAGCGACGGGCCCGGCCTGCGTAAGCACCGCACCCAGCGCCAGTAGCGTCATTCCCGGCCATGCCGGAGCCAGACGCTCGAACAATCGCTGCTCGTCCCCTGCCTTGAGCGCGTGCGCCGGCGGGGTGCGCCCGGCCTCGAACGCAGCGGCAACGCTACCCGCGACGGTCACCGCAATGCCCAGGCAGAAAAACAACAGCGCGGACCAGGGCTCAAAGCGCGCCTCGGGCGCGAGCCCTCGGAAATGTCCGGCGCCCAGGTCGGCGCCGAAGCGGGCAAGCGCCTCGCTGGCGAGCAGATAGCCCGCGCACAGGCCGAGCGCGGCGCCCAGCGCGCCCAGCGCCACGCTCTCCCCCAATGCCTGGCGCAGCAAGGCGCCGCGCTTCACCCCCAGCACGCGCAACAATGCGAGATGGGGGCGCCGCCGCACCACCGCCAGCGACTGCGTGGAAAACACCAGCAGCCCGCCGGTGAACAGCGCCACCAGCGCGAGCACGTTGAGATTGACGCGATAGGAACGCGACAGTCCCGCCGCGCGATCGATGCTCGCCTGCGGCGGTTCCAGCCACACGCCCGCCGGCAGCAGCGGGCTCACCTGCGCCATGAAGCGCGCTGCATCGGCGCCGGGGCGCAGGCGCAGATCGATGCGGTTCACCCGGCCCAGGCGCCCGGACGCCGCCTGTGCCGCAGCGATGTCGAGTACCGCCAGCGGTTGGCGAAAGGCAGCCCCCGAAAGCAGGCCGGCAATCCTGAACTGCGTCTCCGTAAGGCCCAACTGGACCAACAGCACATCGCCTGCCGCCACCTCCAGCAGAGCCGCGGCGGACTCCGACAGGAATACGCGATCCGGGCGCAGGTAGTCGAGCGAATCGAATGCGCCGCGCACCGCCTCGGCCGCCGCATATCCCGGCTGCAGCGCCGCGGCGCGAAAAATGTCGATGCCGACGGCCTTCAGCGTTTCGTGCGCCTTCGCCCCCGGGGCACGCACGCGAATTTCCAGTTCGATCGCAGGGCTCGCCAGCGCCACTTCCGGACGTGCCACCAGCAAGGGATATAACGATTCATCGAAACCCGCGCGCGGACCGAGCACTGCCAGGTCCGCGTCGCCGGCGAGGGTCTGCACCGCGCGCGCCATTTCGCCTATGGCCACGGCATTGATGAGTTGCACCGCGTAGCCGAGCGCCACGCCGAGCGCAATCGCGGCGATGGACAGCGCGAGCCGCCCCTTGTATTGCGCGAGCGGCGCGAACAACAGGCGGCGCCGGATGGCGGCGATCATGACGCGATCAGGCCGGGCGCAGCGCAGCGCCGGTCAGCAGCACCGTCCGGTCCGCGGTCGCCGCCGCCGCCATGGAATGCGTCACCAGGATCCCCGCCGCGCCCTGGCGCTTGACACAGTCGCGCAGCAGCGCGAGCACCAGCGCGGCGCTCTCCGGATCGAGATTGCCGGTGGGCTCGTCGGCAAGAACCAGTTGCGGGCGGTGCACCACGGCGCGCGCGATGGCCACGCGCTGCAGTTCTCCTCCGGACAATTCGCGCGGCAGGCTGTCGGCACGATCACCCATGCCGACGGCCGCCAGGACGTCCTTGACCCGCTGCGTCGCGTCACCATCGTCGATGCCGTTCAGCACCAGCGGCAAGCCCACGTTCTGCGCCACCGTGAGATACGGCAGCACGTGAAACGCCTGAAACACGAAGCCGATGCGCTGGCGACGCAACAGCGTGAGCGCGTCGTCATCCAGACGGCTCATGTCGATGCCGTCCAGTTCGATGCTGCCCGTGTCGGGCTGGTCCAGCCCCGCGACGAGGTTCAACAGGGTCGATTTGCCGATGCCCGATTCACCCATGACAGCGATGTACTCGCCCGCTGCCACGTCGAAGCTGAGATCGCGCAGCACGCGCCGCGCGCGCGCGCCGGCAAACGATTTGCCGAGATTGCGGACGGACAGGACGGATGGCGGCATGGCGCGCAGGGTAGCCTGCGCCATGCATCGCGGCAACCCGGGGCGGGACGGCCATGGCGGGACATCCGGGTGCAATTCGGTAGGGCGCGGATTCATCGCGCCATGGTCACGAGAAGAACCACCGTATTCGGCGCGCTGAAGCTGCGCCCTGCGGCAGCGAAGCGTTTCAGGCTTCGGCCGGCGACTCCCGCTCGCTCATTGCAAGCATCTGCTCGGGTTCCATTTTCAGCGTTTCCAGTACGAAGGCCTCACCGCCGATCCAGTCGGGACACAGCCCGCGTCCGGCGCGCAAGGCAATGATCTGCTCGGTAAAGAGGCCAAACGCAACCAGCCGCGGATTGGCGGGTCCGGCTGCGGCACGGCCGTTGTCGTGGTGAAACAGGATGGCTTTGCATAACGGCTCGGGCAACAGCCAGCTGCGCGCCAGCGCGTGGCCGATGAGCGCATGATTGAAGCGATAACGGGCGTCTTCCGCCGCCACCAGGCGGGCGCCGGAACTGTCGGCGTGGTCGGCTAGAAATTCTCCATAGTCTTCGAACTTGGCGATCATCACTGCCACCCCGCAGTCCCGGAACAGGGCGTAGGTCTGCGCCTCATCGCGGTCGATGTGCTCGACATGCACGGCAAGATCCGCCGCGGTCCCGGCCAGATGGATGGAGTCGTTCCAGAAGCGCTGCATCGACGGGCCCGAGGCTGCCGGAAAGGCATTGCGCAGCAGCAGTCTCGCTATCAGATTGGCCGCCACGCGCAGACCCAGCAGGGACAGCGCCTGCCGCACATTGGCCGCCTTGCGGTTCAGCCCGAAAAAAGGCGAGTTGACGGTGCCCAGCATCGCCGCGGAGAGCGCCACATCGCTGCCGATGCAGCGCGCGAGCTCGAGCGGGTCCGGGTCTTCCTTGTTCATCTCCACGGAAAAGCGCGCGAGTATGTCCGGGCAGGGCGGGATCACCAGTTCGCGCGAAAAGCGTTCAGCCCGGTCTTCCAGGGATTCGGCGGATGCGGAGGGTTCTGTCATTGATAGTGACCGGATATCCAAACGAAAATGCGACAAGATCGCCACAAGAGCGCACCGAACGGTAAGCGGGCACTCCGACCCTGCTATCGGCAAAGCCCGCCTTTACTTGAGGGAACGTTCCGGCGTCGCTATCACTTGCCATGCAACCGGCCGGAACCGGCCGGTTGGGGCAAAATGGGCCCCTGCGCGCAAAGCGCCAATCGGGAGTACAGGGAGTACACATGGCAGGACAATCCGAAGTAACCAACATGGCGGTGTTCTGCGATTTCGAGAACGTTGCCCTCGGCGTGCGCGACGCCAAGTACGACAAGCTGGACATCAAGCGCGTGCTGGAGCGGCTGCTGCTGAAGGGCAGCATCGTCGTCAAAAAGGCCTACTGCGACTGGGACCGCTACAAGGAGTTCAAGGCGCCGATGCACGAAGCTTCGTTCGAGCTGATCGAAATCCCGCACCGCCGCCAGTCCGGCAAAAACTCCGCCGACATCCGCATGGTGGTGGACGCACTGGACCTGTGCTACACCAAGGCGCACGTCGAAACCTTCGTCATCATCAGCGGCGATTCCGATTTCTCGCCGCTGGTGTCGAAACTGCGCGAGAACAACAAGAGCGTGATCGGCGTCGGGGTGAGGAACTCGACCTCCGACCTGTTGATCGCCAATTGTGACGAATTCATCTTTTACGACGATCTGGTGCGCGAATCGCAGCGCACGCGCCGGGTGGCGAAGAAGGCCGTGGAAGCCCCCGCCCCCGTCCCCGCCCCCGTCCCCATTGCGGCCGTCGTTGCCGTCGTTGCCGTGGAGAAACCCGCGGACAAGCCCAAGGCCAAGCGCGGCAGGATGAAGAGCGCAAAGAAAGTTGCGGAAGCAATGCCTGCGGAGAAAAAGAAGGACGACGAGAAGATTGACGAAGAAAAAAAAGCCGAAGAAAGGAAAGACGAGGACCTGAAACAGAAGGCGCTCGAGTCCGTGATCGAGACCGTAGAAGCGCTGGTTGCCGAGCGCGGCGAAGGCGAGAAAATCTGGGGCTCGATGGTGAAGCAGGCGCTGAAGCGCCGCCAGCCGGGCTTCAACGAGGCCTCCTACGGCTTCCGCTCCTTTGGCAAGCTGCTCGAGGAGGCGGAGAAACGCAAGCTCATCGACATGGAGCGCGACGACAAGTCGGGCGGCTACGTCATACGGCTGCATGCGCGCGAGGACTGAGGCCTGTCAGGCAGCGCGGCGTTTCGACCGCGCTGAGGATTTCGACGCCGGCTTGCGCACCGGCTTCCGAATTCCGGCCTTTGCCGCACGCGGCCAAAGCTGCTTTGTCGCAAGCCGTGCGCCCTCCACCAGGGAGCGCAGCTTCGCCCACTGAATGCTCGGGTGCACGCGCGAGAGGAACGGCCCCTGCTGCGCGAATCCGCAATCGGTTCCGGCCATGATGTTGTCGCGGCCCACCAGCTTCGCGAGGCGCACGATGCGCTCGGCGACAAGCTCCGGGTGCTCGACGATGTTGGTCGCATGGGTGATGGTCCCGGGCACCAGTATTCGTCCGGGAGGCAGCTTGACGTCCTTCCACACCTGCCATTCGTGCTCGTGGCGCGGATTGGCCATCTCGATCAGATAGGCGCCGGCCTTGATCCTCAGCATCAGGTCGACCACGTGCTTCGCCGGCACGTCATTCGAATGCGGTCCGTTCCAGCTGCCCCAGCAGATATGGAAGCGCACCTTCTCTTCGGGAATGCCCTTGAGCGCGTAATTGATGACTTCCACCTGCTGCGCCGCCCACCTGCGGTAGTCTCTCAGCGTGCCGGGCGGCACGATCACGTCGTACATGCTCGGAAAATACGAGTCGTCGACCTGCAGCGTGATGCCTGCGTCCGCGATTGCGCGATATTCCCCGCGCAAAGCGTCCGCGATGGCCTGCAGCGCGTCATCCTTGTTCGCGTAGAACTCGTCCTTGCGGTCGGGAGCCACGCTCGCCGGCGACACCGCGCACATGAAAGCGCCACCGGTCTTCACCCTGGCCAGGGCCGCCTTGAACATGCGCACATCCTCGCGGATTGCTGCGGGCTTGTAGGAGATCGGTCCCGTCACCGTCCAGCCGCGCATTCCGGCCGTCGGCACTGAGGCGTCGTATTCCTTGTAAAACTCGGCGAAGTCGCGGCGGTCCTTGCCGGTCACACTCATCGGCATGCCCGATTCTTCGACCGGGCGCCGCTCGAACCCTGCCATGCGAAACAGAATGTAACGCGACCAGGTGATGGGCTTGCCGAGTTCGCCGTCGCTGACGATGTCGATGCCCGCTTCGGCCTGGAGTCGCACGATTTCGGCAACGGCATTCTCCAGGGTGTCGGTGTATTCCCGGTCGCTCACGGCCTCGCCGCGCTCCTTTCTTTTCATCAAATCGATGAACGCCTGCGGGCGTGCAAGGCTGCCGACGTGGGTGGTCAGGATGCGTTTGGCGTTTGCGGGCATGGCGCTGCTCCGCTCAGATCGGATACAGGTCGCGGAGAACCTTCACCGCCGCGACGTGATCCTCGATGACGTTCTTCATGATCATGTCCACCGGCGCCGGCCCCTTGTGTGCAAGAAGGCTGCCCGGGCGTTCAGGGGCTCTGCCGAAACCGCATGGCGCGGCGATGCCGAAGTCCTTGAGATACCTGCCTGCGAGGGCGAGTTGACGGCGCAGGCCGTCGGCGCCGTGCAGGTGGTGAATTGCACCCAGGTACACGCGGGCGTCGCCGGCCTTCAGCCTTGCAAGGGGCGCAAAGAATGCTTCGTCGGCCGAGCCCAGGGTCGGAAAGTGCAGGAACTCGACCTTGCGGCCCGAGGCGACAACCGCTGCATTCAGCAGCATGACGGTGCCCTCCAGGCTGGCCGGCTGGCGGGAAGGCCAGCCGTTGAGCGTGCCGAAACAGGAGTGGTAGCCCAGCTCGACTTCCTTCGGAATATGCGGGCAGATGTCTTTCGCGGGCGCCATCAGGCGTTCGGCTTCGCGCTCGGCCGCGGCCGGCCCCTCCTTTTCCATCATTGCCTCGAGATAGCGGTTTTCCACCGCGAGGTCCCACTGGATCGCGAGTTCCGAGGGTGGGATTTTCTGCACCATCTTCCCGATTTCGTCCCGGAATGCCCGGGTAACGCCGGGCACGATGCGCGCGTGGTCGGCGGCATCGGGAAAGAATGACGTGACGGCGCTGTAGGTCAGCGGCAGGCAGACCTGGAATTTCACGTGCGCGGGAATGACGCCCTCCTTCTTCAGGGTCTTGAAGACGAAGTAGGAATTGATGGCGTCCCGTGTGTAGCCGAGGCGCCAGCCGGGATCGCCGAACTGCACCTCTGTCACGCCGGGCTTCACGCGAAAATTGAACTCATCGTGCAGACCGCGCGGCTTCCAGCGCTCTACGCCGCCTTCGTCGGGTGCCGGCCGCTTGATGGTTTCGAGATCCTGGTGACCGTTCAGCACGCGATAGGCGAAACCGTCCACCCAGTACTGGCGCTCGGCGATCTCGCCGTCCGGAATGTAGGCCAGCCATTGGCCCAGCGGGCCAGCGAGCGCGCGGAACACCTCCTCGGCGGTCTCCATGGGCACGCTTCCGACCAGAAGCAGTTCCTTGCTCATGATTCCTCCCGTCAAGGACATTCAACATGCATGCAGGCGAACGATATAACGACTAGCATAACCCCGCACGATTAGCATAACGCCGGCTTCGGCGACGCATTTCGCATATTTCGAATAATCAAGGAAGAGATCATGCCGGCAACAAAACACAACCCACCCTTTCGCGCCGAACATCTGGGCAGCCTGATCCGTCCAGCGCGGCTCATCAAGGCGCGCGAAGACTGGCGCGCAGGAACGCTCGCGCGCGAGGCGCTGCGCGCAATAGAGGACGAATGCGTGCGCGACGTGATTGCGCTGCAGGAACGCGCCGGCATGCAGTTCGTCTCCGACGGTGAATTCCGTAAATCGGGCTGGCGCGACCTGCTGATAGACGCGAGCGACGGATTCAGCAAGGAACTGCAGCCCAGCGATTTCACCTTCACGGAATTTTCCGGCGAGCGCCGCAGGGGCGTGTCCGTGCCCGATGTGGTCGCAACAATCCGCCGCCGCGAACCGCTTGCGGCCGGGTTCGATTTCGTCAGCAAGCTGACGAAAAAAATCGTCAAGGCGACACTGCCCGCCCCCTCGGTCAACCAGTTCTTCCGCGGCGACCGGATGCTGCAAAACGGGCCTTACAAGGGTGATCGCAGCGCGTATCTGGCGGATGTAGCGACCATCTACCGCCAGGAAATTGCCGATCTCGTTGCGCAAGGGTGCACCTATCTGCAGATAGACGACGTGCCGAGCGCGGTGCTGTGCGACCCGCGGAACCAGCAACTGGTGCGCGATCGCGGCGAGGATCCGCAGCAGTTGATCGACCAGTATTTCGCACTGTTCAACGACGCCCTGCGCGAGCGGCCCGCCAACATGACCGTCGGTGTGCACCTGTGCAAGGGCAACATGGGATACGGACAGGGCAGCGGCGACTACGAGCCGGTGGCCGAGCGCCTATTCCAGAAACTCGATGCCGACGTGTACTTCCTCGAATACGACGACGAGCGCGCCGGCGGCTTCGAGCCGCTGCGCCATCTGCCCAAAGATCGAAGCGCGATCCTCGGCATCATCAGCACCAAGCTGCCGGCGCTGGAACCCGCGGACGACGTGTGCCGGCGCATCGAACAGGCATCGAAGTATGTCGACCTCGACCGCCTCGGCTTGAGCCCGCAGTGCGGCTTCGCATCCACCTACAACACCACGCGTTTTACCGAGGACGACCAGGAGCGGAAGCTCACCCACCTCGTGGCAATTGCGCAAAGAGTCTGGGGTCAGGCGTAGGGTTCGCGCCAAAAAGAAGAGGATACTGCACCTCTTGTCGAAAGCCGCACTGAAAGAGGTGTAGCGCCATGCCGGGTCACAATATTTATCTGGTCGGCAGCGTGCCGCTGGCCGACGCGCAACAGGTGTTCGAGACGGTGAGCAACGCGCTGGGCTCGCGGCTCAAGCGCATCCCCGATGGCGAGACCGGCGAGCGCATCGACTGGATCGGCCACCTGGAACGCGTCTTCGCCGCGAACGCCGCCTTGATGAAATCCGATGAGATCTTCCGTGTGCACGCGGACGCCAAGGGCTGGCACCGCTACCAGCTGCGACCCGGCAAGACGGTCAAGGACCTGCATTTCGACAACTTGCTGTATGCCGACACCGCGATAGCGTCGTACGCGGTGTTCAAGCGCCTCAAGGCGGACGGGAAAATCCGCGCCGGCACGCGCTTTCAGGTCGACCTGGTGCCCGCCCACTCGGTGCTGTGGCTGTTCCTCGGGGACGAGTTGCATGTTCCCGCCGATCCCCTATACAACGAGGCGCTGAAGCGCGAGATCGACAGGATCGCGCTGGCGATTCCCCACCGGGAACTTGCGATCCAGTTCGACGTCGCCTCGGCGGTGTTCGCGCGCCTGGAGCGCGCGCAGGTGAGCGACTACGGGCGCACCAAGGAAGAGACGCAGGAGACCTTCAGCAACATCCTCGTCGACCTCGGCAATCGCGTGCCCCCGGACATCGAACTGCTGTACCACCTGTGCTACGGCGACAACAACCACAAGCACGTGGTCGAGCCCAGCGACATGGGCGACATGGTGGAATTCTCCAATCGCGTGTCGCAGCGGATCGCCCGACCTGTCAACCTGGTCCACATGCCGGTGCCGCGCAACCGTGCCGACGATGCCTATTTCGAACCGCTGCGCAGGCTGAAACTGCGGCCGGAGACCGAACTGTGCCTCGGCCTCGTCCACTACACCGACGGACTGGAAGGCACGCGCAAGCGCCTGGCAACGGCGAACAAATACGCCAGCGGATTTTCCGTAGGCACCGAGTGCGGCCTGGGCCGCCGGCCGCCCGAGACCATAGCGGCGCTGCTGAAAATCCACTCGGAGATCGCCGAGATCGACTGACGCAGGATCAGGCTATCGCGGCGGCGGACGCCCGCGATTGCGATACGTGCTAAAAACCCGCGTGTACAGATGCAAACCACCCCAAGGAGAGGTCATGCTGAAACGAAGCTTGTTGTCGAAATCGCTCGTCGCGCTGTGCGTCGTCGGCGCGTTTGTCGCGGGTGCGGGCAGCGCTGCCGCCGAGCCGGTCAAGCTGCGCGCGGGATGGGTGCTGACGCCTGCCTCGCTGCTGCCGCTGATGCTGGAAAAGCAGGGCCTGGCGAAGCACAACGGCGTGTCCTACCAGCTGGAGCCCGTCCGGGTACAGGCTTCGCCGCTGCAGATCACGGGCCTCGCCAGCGGTGACCTCGATATCGGCACGCTCGGCTATTCCAGCCTGAGCTTCGCCATCCTCAACGCCGGCCTGAAGGACATCAAGGTGCTTGCCGACGAGATCCAGGACGGCTACCAGGATTACGCCTCCTTCAAGTTCGTGGTGAAAAAGGATTCGCCCATGCAGAAGGTTGCGGACCTGAAGGGCAAGGTGCTGGCCGTCAACGGCATCGGCACCGGCGTCGACATGGCCATGTCCGCCATGCTGCGCAAGCACGGCCTGCAGAAAAAAGACTACACCACCCTGGAGATCGGCTTCCCCAACATGAAAACGGTGCTCGCCGAAGGCAAGGCCGACATGGTGACGGCGGTGGTGCCCTTCAGCGAGGATCCCGAGTTGCAGGCCATGAGCCGCATCCTCTTCAGCTCCAAGGATTCCATGGGCACCTCCGCGCTGTCGTTCATGGTGGCGCGCTCGGGGTTCATCGCCAAGAACCGCAAGGCGCTGGTCGATTTCATGGAGGACTACCTGCGCGTGGTGCGCTGGTATTCCGACCCGGCCAACCACAAGGAAGCCGTGGAGATCGTGTCGCGCGTGACCAAGATCCCGCCGGAGCGCTTCGACAGCTGGCTGTTCACGAAAAAGGATTACTACCGCGACCAGGACGGGCTGCCCAATCTGGTCGACCTGCAGCGCAATATCAAGGTGCAGAAAAGCCTGGGGCTGATCAAGGCCGACGTGGATGTGCCGAAGTTCGCCGATCTGAGCCTGGTAAAAGAAGCCGCCAAGCGGCTCAAATAAAGCGGCTCGGCGGGCGGTTTGTGATGGGAGCCGCCTCGCCGCGGGTGACGCGAGCGACGCGGCCTCTCCGCGCGCTTGCGCAGCGCGCCGTGACGCTGCGCATCGCGCCATGACGCTGCGCATCGCGCCATGACGCTGCGCACCGCGCACTGACTGCCGCATGCCGAAACAAGCACAGGAGAAACATTTGCCGGGCGCATCGCAAATACGCATTGACGCAGTAAGCCATGTCTACCGGCCGCCGCGAGGCCGGGAAGTGCTGGCGCTCGACGAGATTTCGCTCGAGGTTCGCGAACGCGAGTTCATCGCGCTGCTCGGTCCCTCGGGCTGCGGCAAGTCCACGCTGCTCTACCTCATCGGCGGATTCCTGCAGTCCGCCAAAGGGACGATCACGGTCAACGACAAGGTGGTGACGGGACCGGGACGGGATCGCGGCATCGTGTTCCAGCATTTCGCGCTGTTTCCCTGGAAAACGGTGCGCAACAATGTGCTCTACGGCCTGGAGAAAGCCAACCTGCCGCGCGCCGAGTGCCTGGCTCGGGCGCAGAGCTTCATCGACCTCGTGGGATTGCACGGCTTCGAGGACAGCTACCCCTCGCAACTGTCCGGCGGGATGAAGCAGCGCGCCGCCATCGCCCGCACCCTCGCCTTCGATCCGGAAATCCTGCTGATGGACGAGCCCTTCGGGGCGCTCGATTCGCAGACCCGCAGCCTGATGCAGACCGAACTGCTCGCCATCTGGCGGCGCTCGCCCAAGACGGTGATATTCGTCACCCATGACGTGCAGGAAGCCGTCTATCTCGCCGAGCGCGTGGTGGTCATGTCGGCGCGGCCGGGCAAGGTCAAGGCCGTCATAGCGTCGGACTTTGACCGCGGCAACCCGGGCCTGTTCAAGACCAAGGCCTTCGTCGAGAAAGTGGACGAAATCTGGACCCTGGTGCGCGAGGAAGCCCTGAAGGCGCAGGGGCAACGCGCGTGAAAGACGCCCTGCTGCGTTACCTGCCGCTCGCGATACTCGCGGCGGCGTGGGAAGCGGCGGCGCGCTTCAAATTGATCGGTGGCGGCGCCCTGCCTCCGCTCACCGAGGTGTTTGCCGCCTGGCTGCGCCTCACCGAAGACGGCGAACTGTGGTCGCACGCCGCCTCCTCGCTCTATCGAGCCGCCACCGGCCTCGCCCTGTCCATTGTGCTGGGCGGCGCGCTCGGCATCGCCATGGCCTGGTGGCGCCCCGTGAACACCTTCATGAGCCCGGTGGTAGAGATGCTTTATCCGCTGCCGAAATCGGCGCTGATACCGGTGACGGCGTTGTGGCTGGGCTTCGGCGACGGCTCCAAGATCCTGGTGATCTTCCTCGCCTGCATGCTGCCGGTGACCCTGGCGGCATTCAATGGCGCGCGCGGCTGCGAGCAGGTGCTGGTGTGGTCGGCGCGCAGCATGGGCGCGAGCCGGCTGCGCACCCTCTGGGACGTGGTGATACCGGCAGCGATGCCCGACCTGCTGAACGGCGTGCGCACCGCCCTCGCCTTCTCCTTCGTGGTGCTGGTGACCTCCGAATTGCTGGTGTCGCGCAAGGGCCTCGGTTACCTCATCGGCTTCCTCGGCGAGAGCGGCGCCTACGACGCCATGTTCGCCGTCGTGCTCACGGTGGCGCTGCTCGGTTTTGTCGCCGACCGCCTGTACATGCTGGGGACGCGCCGGGTGTTGCAATGGCGGGAGTAGCGCGCACGCCCGCATCGCTGCCCGAAGTCGCGCGGGCGGCGGCGAACCTGCTCGGCCGCGCCTCGGTGCGCTGGGCCTCGGTGATCCTGATCATCATCGTGTGGGAAGGCGCGGCACTCAGCGGCGCGGTGACCGAATTCATGCTGCCGCAATTCAGCACGGTGCTGGAGCGCATCTGGGATGACGCGGTGTCCGGGGAGTTGCCCGGCCAGATCGTGCTCACCCTGTATCGCTGCCTGAGCGGCTTCGCCATCGCCGCGGTCGCCGGCGTGGTGCTGGGACTCGCGATACCGCGCAGCCGCGGCGTGTCCTGGTTCCTCGATCCCGTCATTTCGGTTGCGCTGCCGATGCCGAAAATCGTGTTCCTGCCCATCGTCACATTGTGGCTGGGATTCGGCGACGTCTCGAAAATCTTCATGGTGGTGATCGACTCGGTGTTTCCGGTGATCACCGCCACGGTCGCCGGCACGCAGGCGGTGGAAAAGGAATTGCTGTGGTCGGCGCGCAGCATGGGTGCGAGCGAGCGCCAGGTGTGGCGCGAAATCGTGCTGCCCGCGGCGCTGCCGCAAGTGCTCACCGGGCTGCAGGTGGCGCTGCCGATCGCGCTCATCGTCGGCATCGTCACCGAGATGCTCACCGGCGCCGACGGCCTGGGCGGCACCATGATCCAGGCGTCACGCATCGCCGATTCGCCGGGCGTATTCGCCGGGCTGCTGGAGATGGGGGTGATCGGCTATTGCGTGCTCAAGGCAATGAGCGCGCTCCGGCGCCGGCTGCTGCTTTGGCACCAGGAATCGCTGGCGCCGACCACGGCGTAGCGATAATTCTTCAAGATTTATGCGACCGGACAGCCAATCGGCGGTAGCCTACGAGCATATCGCTTATTGTTTTTTGAATAGCAGCACGCGGCAAGAAAGAGCCGGGCCCGCATGACACTACCTTTGCATCATCACCAGTCGCAGGTTGGCGGTGAGCGCGGCAAACCCCAACATGAACAGGAGGAGCAACATGACTGCATCGGATTCCATTTCAGTTTCCGCACGGCCCGAAGCCATGTCGCTGGATCCGCAGCACGCCGCGGTGATCGTCGTCGACATGCAGAACGGCTTCGCCAAACCGGGCGGTTTTCTGGAGCGGCGCGGCATGGACATTTCGGGCGCGCCGGCGGTCATAGCCAACTGCAGCCGCGTCATCGCCACGGCGCGCCAGCGCGGCATGCGCATCATCCACCTGCAGATGGGATGGCATCCGCAGATGTACGAGATGGGCGCGCCGCGCGGCGGCAACTGGCACAAGTCCATGGCCTGGCGCTTCATGCGCGATCGCCCGGAGAACGCGGGCACCGCCATCACCCGCGGAACCTGGGACTACGCGATCATCGACGAACTCGCGCCGCAGCCGGGCGACATCGTCATCCCGAAAACGAAACAGAGCGGTTTCTTCGACACCAACCTCGACTCGGTGCTGCGCAACCTCGGCATCAGGACGCTGGCCTTCGTCGGCATCGCCACCAACGTCTGCGTGGAAGCCACGCTGCGGGACGCCTCGTACCGCGACTACCTGTGCCTGCTGGTGGCGGATGCCAGCGACGCCACCGGCCCCGACTATGTCAAGCAGGCGACGATGTTCAACGTCGAGATGATCCTCGGCTGGGTCACCACCACCGACGAATTCGTGGCGGCGCTCGCGCCATAAAACGTGCCGGCATTCGTGCCGCCGGTCACAGCGGCGAGATATCCGGCAGGTCGGGCTGAGCGCAGCGATGCCCGACGTCGAACGATGCACCGCCGAGTCAGGGTTCGCGACGCTCGCCGCCCACCGGCACCTTGCGGTAACGGCAAAGGTCGCCATGGGCCGGCGGCAGGCACGTATTACTTCTTGCCCGGCGGGATCCCGTCGTCGAACGCGCTCATCACCGGCGGCGTGCCATCGAGTCCGAATTCCTGCCAGCGGCTCGCCACGCGCTCGTAGACCTTTTTGTCCAGCATGGTGGCCTTGGGGAAATCCTTCAGGTGGCGATGCGGCTTGCAGGCGTCGATCAGCGCTTTGGATCCGTAGGGACGCAGTTCGCGCGGCACCTGGCTGGGGTCCAGGCCGGTCGACCAGGTGTTGCGCAGGATGTCGATGTTCTCGATCGGATTGCATCGCGTCGAGAGCGCCCACAGCACCTGGTTGAAGTCGGTGGGATCGACATCGTCGTCGACTGCGATGATCCACTTGGTGTAGTACGCCGCGGCCGGACACTGCGCGGTGAGCGACAGCACCTGCGAGACATGGCCGGCGAACTGCTGCTTCAGCGACACCACCACCATGCCCCAGCCCGAGGCCGCGGCCGGATGCGCATATACGCCGCGGATGCCGGGCACGCCCAGCAGGTCCAGGCTGTCCCAGATGCGCGCCGAGCGCATGATGGCGTAGTAGGCGCCGATTTCGCAGGCCGGATAACGCGCCATCAGCGATGCGGTGAGGATGGGGTTGCGGCGCATGTGCAGCGCCTTCACGTCGATCACCGGCTGCGGCGCGCGCTCGTTGCCGTAGTAGCCGGTGAATTCGCCCAGCGGCCCCTCCATCTGGCGCTCGTCGGGATGCAGGTAACCCTCGATCACGATCTCGGCATGCGCCGGTATCGGCAGGTCCACGACCACGCCCTTGGTCAGTTGCACCCCTTCGCCGAGCAGGCCGCCCGCCACATCCAGTTCCGATTCCTGCGAGCCGAACACCTGCGCGCCCACCATGAAGAGAATGGGATCGATGCCGAAGGCGACCACCACCGGACAGGGCGCTTTCTTCGCCCACCAGGCATCGCGGTCCAGGCCGCCGTGCTTGCCGGGCGAGGTGTACATGCCGACCTTGCGCGGCCCGTGCAGCATCTGGCGGTACACACCGACATTGATGCGCGAGGTATCGGGGTCGCGGGTGAAGGTGATGTCGCCGGTGCCGATGTAGCGCCCGCCGTCGCCGGGCCAGAATTTCGGCACCGGCAGCCGCGTGAGGTCGATGTCCTCGCCGGTCAGCACGATTTCATTCACCGGCGCCTTGTCCGGGGCGATCTCCACCGGGGCAATCTTGCGGCCCATGATGCGGCGGCTCTCGGTGATGAGCTCGGTGGTCGAGAGCGTCGGATCCAGTCCCACCGATATCGCATAGCGGCTGGCGCTCGCGCCCAGCATGTTGATGAGCACCTGCCCCTCGGCACGCTCGGTGAAATTCGAGAACAAGAGCGCCGGCGCGTCTTCGCGCTGCGCCGCCATGCAGGCGATGGCGGACAGTTCCTGATCCAGATCGACCCTGGCATCGATGCGCTTGAGTTCTCCTGCCGCGTCCACCCGCTGCAGCCAGTCGCGCACATCGCGCGGCGGGCGAGCACCGGCAGTTTCGTTGTCCGCCAGTTTCCTGCCGGGGCTTACGCGCACAACTTCTTTTGTCGAGGTCTCTTCCATGTCGTCTCCGTGTATTAGTGCGTTACATGCGCAAGGGTGTGGATGTCATATTGAATTCCCCTCACCCTCAATCCCTCTCCCGGAGGGAGAGGGAAGCAAATCGATCCTCTCCCGGTGGAGAGGGAAGCAAA
>SHXF01000013.1 GCA_009693435.1 Betaproteobacteria bacterium
TCTCGTGGCTTGAAATGGAATATGCTCCCGAGAGCTACTCACCGGAGCAATTAGACGAGTTGGACAGGCTCACCGAGCGTTGGATTGACGAACAATTCCCCCATTCCGGGGCACGGTGAAATCAGGCAAGAACTCGGTACTCACGAGCTCTCTACTATTTCGCGCTATATGTGCTAGTAATAGTTGTTCGCTTCTTTAAGCTGAAAAAGACAACAAACGGTAATTGGGATTGGAAAGAAGTGTTTCACGTCGCACTGGAAATTGTCTATACATCTTCTGGTCTAGTAATCCTTCTACTTGACGGATTGAAAGCTTACGCTCCAGCAATCATTGTTGTGTATCTAATGCTTGTTTTAGTTAGCGCTCAGATTGAAAGTATGGAGGACCGTTTTTCAAAAAGAGCGACTTTTTTTACACACATGGGAATCATCGCAATCGTTGCGACGGCAACGGGTCTTTACTTTGAAGTGGTGCAGAAAGACCTAGACCAACGGCAAGAATTCAATCGGGAAGCAGAGCAGAAGAAACAGAAATCATACCGGGTGATAATTCCATTTGAAGATCAGACGTTACGCTCGCACGTTGGCCCTCGGCTTTTTGGCCAACGGCAACTGGTCTCAATCGTCCCAGTAAATGCCGAGAATGCAGCTAAGGCAAAGGAACTGGGACTCGCTTTTTTTTGGAGCTCTGCTCGAGCATTTAAAGATGTCGAAGACATTAAGACGGCGCTATATGTCCCGCAGGATCTTGTAGCAGTCGAACTCGTGCAAAGGTAGGAAGAATGATACATTGGATAAATTTTTTTCAGCACGTGCCGAGGTTCTTCACTACGGTTATATGGAACGATGGATATTCCAAGGCTAACGCAACATTCCACCGGACCCCACTCAAGGTCGCGCGGGTGCGTGAATTCAATCGTTATGCCATGAGTAAAGGACCGGACACGTAACACCCCTGTCAAAATGGGAAGATGCGGAAATGATTACATGGGATAGAGTTCTAAAGACCGTTGAAATAGGCTTTCTCATATTCGGCGCATATTTAGGGTATGAAGCTCTGAATTCTTACAAAAGCCAAGCCAAAATAGCGGTGCTCAACCGATTGGATGAGGCCGACAATAAGTTGGTCGAAATGCAAGTAGCCCATCCGCACGTTGCTACATTCTATGCTGACCTAAACAGCTCCCTTCCCGCCAAGAAACAAGCAGATTTGTATCTTGCTTTGGTCGCCGGTTGCGGAAATCCTCTAGAGAACAAGTCGTGCTCGCGTCAGAGCGGTCAGCTACCAACTTGGAAAACGATTCCAGACTTGGAATGTGCAATCTGGAGCGGGACTGACTTCAATAGCGATACGAAGCGAAAACTTCGGGAGGGTGCTCTCCACGCGGAGGCCGTCTTGTATTTGGTCGCCAGGGCTTATGAGAGAAAATCAGTCATTGGCCAAGATGAATACGATACGTGGTCGAGTTACATCCTGGACCGCGGGCATCATCCATTGCTGTTGCTCGCAATCCACTATGGATACATGCACGGCTACGTCACCAAAGAATTTTCTGTAGAGCTTAAGCGCCTTCTTAGCCAGACGGTTAGCCCAAGGGCGTGGAAAAGCATCGAAACTATCTACCCACAATTTGGCTCGGGCGAACCATCCGCGATGCGAGGAAAAGTTTCTTGTTCATAATGAACGGACGATCTCTCACGCTAAAATACACGCACTAATCTGTGGCTGCAGGTAATATGCGCCGTGCGGGCCAATTTCCTTGTCCTGATTGTGCTTGCGTGCGGTCAACGGTTATTCGAAGATAAGTCGGTCAAGGATTGATTTTCCCGAACCGCCACGGTCATCTCATCTGCATGACCCGATTCGCGAGCCGCGTCCAGATGTCGTCGATCGAGTCCAGCAGTTCCGCGGCACTGCCAATGCGCATGCGCGGATCCTTGGCGAGCAGCCCGGCGAGCAGTCCCTGATAGTCCAGCAGGTCTTCAGGCAGCCGGGGCACGGGCGCATTCACATGCAGCGCCGCCAGTTCCCGCAGGCTGGCGGCGACGTAGGGTTTGCGTCCCGTCAGCATTTCGTGAAATACGATGCCCAGGCTGTAGAGATCGGTGAGTTCGGACGCCGGGCTGCCGCCTATCAGCTCGGGCGCGAGGTAATGCGGCGTGCCGAAGACCTCCTTCTGGTCCGCCTCGGGACGCGCGCTGTCGATGCGCGTGGCCACGCCGAAATCGGCAATCGCCATGGTGCCGTCCTCGCGAATAAGAATGTTCTGCGGCTTGAGGTCACGGTGGACGATGTGGTGCGCATGCATTTCGGCAAGCGCCCCGGCGAGCTGGGCGAGCACGGCCAGCGCCTGCCGTGGTGTCAGACCGGCCCCAATCGCCTCCCGCAGCGAGCCGCGCGGCAGATATTCCAGGACAATGTAAGGATGCGCGCCGGCAAATCCGTCGCCCAGGAGTCCGACCACGTTGGCGTGTCTGACGCTGGCGATCAGCGCCTGTTCCTGCCTGAAACGCTGGAATGCATCGACATCCTCAGCAGGGGTCGTTTTGAGAATTTTCAGCGCGACCTGCATCCCGTCCGGCTCTCGCCCGGCCAGCCAGACATGCGAGGCACCGCCCTCCCCCAGATGGGAAACAATGCGATAACCTTCCACTTCGGGCGGGCTTGTGATCAAGAGATTGTGATCAATTGTTATTGAATCGAACGGCGTGCGCCGGAGCGTAGGCGAAGCCGCAGAACACGCTAGAATACCCTCAATATTCGCGATCGCCACGGGTCCTGCCACATTAATGCCATGACTACACCTCACGCAGATACGATGCCAGAGGATGTCGATCTCGATTTCACCGGAGTGTTCCGGGTGGAAGAGCTCAAGCTCGAGCCTCCGCCCAAGCCGCCCGCAATCCTCCCCAAGGACATCGTCATCGGCGCCGCAGCGCTGAAGAAGGGCGACTGCTTCATCAGCATGGCCCATGCGCGCCCCACTCGCAGAGTCGACCACGCAAAGACCACCATCCTGATTGTCGAGGACGACACCACCACGCGCACGGTCCTCGACCTGCTGCTGAGAAAGGCCGGCTACCTCACGCGCCAGGCGAGCGACGCAGCGACATTCCTCGCCGCGATCCAGAAGAAGCCGCTGCCCGATGTCATCATCCTCGACGTGATGCTCCCGGGCAACGTGAGCGGATTCAAGATCCTCGGCAAGATCCGCTCGCACCCGGCGCTGCGCGCCCTGCCGGTGATCATGCTCACCGGACAATCGGAAATCGGCGACCTGATGCAGGCGGTATCGATGGGCGCGGACGCCTACCTCACCAAACCGGCGAAACTGCGCGCGCTGCTGGACGCGGTGACCGCCGTCCTGGGCGGCTGAGCGCCGACTTCGGTCCTGCCCGCTGCGACGGTGCCGCTTCGAAGTTCGCGCCTCAGAGCGCAAGCGCAAGCTCACTGTTCGGCGGACGGACGCGACACCGTTTGAGATTTGTCAATGTGCGCCCCCGGCGTCCCTGCAGGATGACGGATTCATTCACCGCGCGAATGTTTTCCAATCAAGGGAGAACCAGCATGTTCAAATTGCAGGTGCAGGACGACGAGCAGGACCCGCGCGTATGGCATGACGTGAAGGGGCCGAATGGCGAATTGCTCACCTTCGAAAAGGAAAATGAAGCGCGCGCCAAGCTGGAGGAATTGTTTCCGGTGCTGATGAAGCTCGAGCGCTATTCGTCCGGGTCCAAGCGCACTCGCGTGATCAACATCATCAAGGATGAGGACGACTGGAAGAAATAGAGTCCGGGTTACAAGCTGCAATCCGAGCCTGCAATCCGATGAACAATGCCCGCGTTCTGTAAAATGCCGGCATCAGACGATACAACCAAGGTAGCCGATACAACCAAGGAAATGCCGCAGTGAAAAGAGCCGACATGGAAAAACTGAAGGGCCAGAAGATCGCCAACAGCATGAATCAGGTCAGCGCCAAAATGCCTTTCGGCAAGGCGGCGCCCGCGGAACTCAGCCGGCGCGAGCAGCGCAAGCTGGATGCCGCGCAAGGCCTCATCCCGTTCGCCGTGAAACTGGATGGCGACCTGGTGAAGCGCATCCAGACCCTCGCCCGGGAGCGCAATACCGGTCTGACCGAAGTCGTCACCGAACTGCTGGAAAAAAGCCTGGGGGCCTGACGCCCGACCCGCTCGGCTGCTCTCGCGCAGCGCCGTAGCGTGCGCCGCGCGCACGACTGAGCGCCCGCGGGTCGTGCGCATGGCGCACGCTGCATTGATTCAGATCGCTGGTGCGCATGGCGCACGCCACGAAGCTTCAGGGAATCAACGATCGGAAATTTCCGGACCCTGGCCACGTACGCGCGCGCGCAGGCGCTCCCAGCCTTCACGACCGAGCGAGCGCAGGGTTTCGATGTTCTTCCGGTAGATTTCCGCGGGATCGCGACCGGCGGCCTCCCAGGCATAGAGCGCGCGTTCGATGCTGGCCTCGCGCAACAGGTGCAGCGTCGCATACGGCGAGCGGTTGGTGCAGTTGCCGATGTCGTCGGGGGCGCTGTCGGCGAACTGGTACTGCGGGTGGAAACTCGCCACCTGGATCTCGCCTTCGAGTCCGAGGCGCCTCACCAGCGCATCGGCTTCGCCGAGAAAATCGTTGTAGTCGAGGAAGTCCGCGAAGACGCGCGGATGTATCAGCAGCGTCGTTTCGACTTCGTCCGGGTCCGTTTGCGCAAGATGCTCCAATTCCGCGGCGAGCGCATCGCGCAATGATTCGGCGTCTTCGGCCGCGGTAACGGCGTAGCGTATGCGCTGCTCGCGATACACCGCGCCCGCGAACGGACACAGGTCGAGCCCGATCACCGCCGCTTCGATCCAGGTCCTGGTTTCGGCGACGATGGCTGCCTCGGCCGCGGGGTCGATGAGTTCGGTCATGGAGCAGATGTTTTCATGTGAGATGTGCGCTGCGGCTTCACGACCGCTATCCTTTCACAGTTCGTCACCTTATTCAGTGAAAAGAGTACGAGTCCATGGCACTCAAGGCAACCATATTCAAAGCGGAACTGCAGATCGCCGACATGGATCGCAACTATTACCACGATCACGCGCTCACCCTGGCGCGCCATCCATCCGAGACCGACGAGCGGATGATGGTGCGGCTGCTTGCGTTCGTGCTCAACGCGCGCGAAGGGTTGGTTTTCGGCAAAGGACTGAGCGACGAGGACGAGCCGGACCTGTGGGAGAGGGATCTCACCGGAGCCATTCAATTGTGGATCGATGTCGGGCTGCCCGACGAGAAGCGCATCCGCAGAGCCTGCGGTCGCGCCAGGTCGGTGCTGGTCTGCAGCTACGGCGGACACAGCGCCGGACTGTGGTGGAAGCAGGTAAGCAACAAAGTCGAACGCTCGGCCAACCTGCGTGTCGTCGACGTGCCGCAGGCGGCCAGCCGCGCGCTGGCAAAACTCGCCCAGCGCAGCATGCGCCTGCAGTGCTCGATTCAGGAGGGCACGCTGTGGTTCACCGACGGCAAGGAAACGGCACAGGTGGATCCGGTCGTCATCAAGGCAGGAAGTTGACCGCCCTTGGGGGGCGCGTGACCGACCCGGGGGCGTCGCGTGATCGACACCAAAACAATCGCGCGACCTGACCGGATGCTCGCCGCTTGACCGGGTTCGACGTCATCGTCATCGGCGCCGGAGCCGCCGGCATGATGTGCGCAGCCCAGGCCGGGCGGCGCGGGCGCCGCGTGCTGCTGATAGAACATGCCGAGAAAACGGGCGAGCGCATCCGCATCTCCGGCGGCGGCCGCTGCAACTTCACCAATCGCGCCGTGGGCGCGGAGAACTTCCTGTCGCAGAACCCGCACTTCTGCCGCTCGGCGCTGGCGCGCTATTCCGCGCAGGACTTCGTCGCGCTGGTTGACCGGCACGGCATCGCCTGGGAGGAGCGCGAACTGGGGCAGCTCTTCTGCCGCGATTCCGCGCAGGACATCATCGACCTGCTGAAAGCCGAGTGCGATGCCGCGCAGGTCGAGTGGGCGCAGCCGTGCACGGTGCAGTCGATCGAACGATTGGAAGTGCAAGGCGCGACGCAGTCCGGCGACAAGAGCGCTCCGCGCTCTGGCAACGAGAGCGCACGGCGCTCTGCCAACGAAAGCGCACAGCGTTCTGCCAACGAAAGCGCACAGCGCTTCGTCATCACCACCGCGCGCGGCCGCTACAGCGCGCAGTCGCTGGTGATTGCGACCGGCGGGCTCGCCGTGCCGAAACTCGGCGCGAGCCCGTTCGGCTATCGCGTCGCCGAACAGTTCGGGCTGGCGATGGTGGCGCCGAAACCGGCGCTGGTGCCGCTCGCGCTGGCGCCTGAAGCGCTGGACAAGCTCAAGCCCATAGCGGGTGTGGCCTTCGACATTGAGGCGCGGCTCGGCAATGCGCGCTTTCGCGAAGCGGCATTGGTCACGCACCGCGGGCTGTCCGGTCCGGCGATATTGCAGATTTCAAGTTACTGGCAAATGCAGGACTACGTCACTGCTGCCGATCAGGCAGCCGCCCAGTCGAAGCGCCAGCCGGTGGAACTGGACCTGCTGCCCGGCGTCGACGCCGCCGCCTGGCTCGCGACGCAGCGCCACGGCAAGACACGCCTGCCCAACCTGCTCGCCGAGCGCCTGCCGCGGCGCTTCGCGCACGCCTGGTGCGAGTTGCACGCATGGGACCGGCCGCTGAACGAATTCAGCACAGGTCAATTGCAACTGGTTGCCCGGGCACTGAATCACTGGCCGCTCGCGCCCTCCGGCACGCTCGGCTACGCCAAAGCCGAGGTCACGCTGGGCGGTGTGGCGACCGATGAACTGTCCTCGAAAACCATGGAGGCGCGGCGCGTGCCCGGCCTGTACTTCATCGGTGAAGTGGTCGACGTCACCGGCTGGCTGGGCGGCTACAACTTCCAGTGGGCCTGGTCATCGGGCTGGGTGGCGGGCCAGGCGGTGTGAAGAGCGGCAAGCTGGTTGTGCTCCCTCGTAACGTGTACCAGTACCGATACCCAATCTTGCCGCCGATGTCCGCCGATAGGCCATTATTACCATTGAAAGTTAAAGATTATTTCGCAGTTTAGGGTAAGCGAAGCGCACCCCGACAACGGTCACGATCAAGAACGCAGGGGTTCGCTGCATTCACCTGCAACCTGCGCCTGGCTACAAACCTGCGTTCGGCTATAGACCTGCGCCTGGCTACAACTTCCAGTGGGCCTGGTCATCGGGTTGACTGGGGGGACGCCCCTCGCCCAATGCAAGCCGCCGGCTCGTATTGCTCAACTCGAGTGACATGCACAATCCGGGCGCCGATGGGTTACCTTCCCTGCACGGGTCCTTGAGTTCATCTTCTGGTCTCCTTCTCCAAGCGGTTGACATTGCCACCAGAGGGTAGCCCACGCGGCCCTGGATGAAATCCATCCTTATTTTCCTGCGTCCACTTCTGAATGTAAGGATGAATCAACCCGAATGAATCGACCCGAATGAATCGACCCGAATGAATCAACCCGAATGAATCAACCCGAATGAATCGACCCGAATGAATCAACCCGAATGAATCAACCCGAATGAATCAACCCGAATGAATCGACCCGAATGAATCAACCCGAATGAATCGACCCGAATGAATCGACCCGAGGATCATGGTGTCGGTAAATCAGGGCCTGCCACCGGATCGCGACTTGAACGTTTTGAGGACCTGCGATTTGTTGTCGGTGCCGGTCAATTTGTCGCAGATGGTTTTCATGAAGGCATGTTGCATGCCGTGATACTCCGCTCGCCCATCGCTCGCGGCTCCATACGGACATTGGACAAGTCTGCTGCGCAAAGTCACAAAGGGGTGGTGCTGGTGCTTGGCGGCGACGATGCCGCCCGGGACAAGCTCGGCGGCATTCCCTGGGAAGTCTGTCCCCCTGGCATGGAACATCTCGCTGCCTTTCAGGGCGACCCGTCGATTGCCGAACCACAACCGGTTCTGGCGCGAGGCAGGGTGCGCTATGTAGGCGAACCCGTCGCGGTGATCGTGGGCGAGACGCTGCAGGATGCTCTCGATGGTGCGGAGAAAGTCCTGATCGAATTTGATGAGGAAGAACCGCTCGTCGGGGTTCGCGATGCATTGCGCGTGCCTGGCGATGAACAGGGGCACATCGTTTTTCAGCATCGGACCGGCGATAGAGCCGCCGTCGAGCGGGAAATGAATCGTGCCTATGCCGTGGTCGAGCTTCAAACCCATGTTCCCCGGCTTGTTGCTGCGCCCATCGAAACACGTGGCTGCGTCGGATTTTTCGACGCCGGCATGGGCCATTGGACGCTGGTTGCTTCGGCAGGCAAACCGCATCCGGTGCGCGACACCATCGCCGAGCATGTGCTCAAAGTCGACCCGAATTCCCTTCGCGTCATCGCGACCGATATTGGCGGCGGCTTTGGGTCCAAGAATGTGGCCTATCCCGAGATGGCGATAGTTCTCTGGGCCGCAAAGCTGGCCGGCAGGCCGGTTCGGTGGATCTGCGAGCGCAATGAATCCTTCGTATCGGATACCCAGGGACGCGACCACCTGGTCACTGCGAAACTGGCCGCCGATGCCAGTGGCCGCTTGCTGGCGATAGATTACTTTTCGGATGTGAATCTGGGAGCGTATCTCGGTCCGCGAGGGGTAAATCCGTGCATCAGCGGCCTGAGGGCTCTTACCGGCCCCTATCGCATCGGCGCCATGTCGGCCCAAGTCAGGGGGATCCTGACCAATACTGTTCCAAGCGGTCCCTATCGGGGTGCAGGCGCGCCCGAGACCTCGTTCGTCGTGGAACGGCTTGTCGACAAAATGGCCGCAAGGCTCGGGCTCGATCCTGCCGAGATCAGAAGGCGCAACCTGATTGGACCAGATCAGCTTCCGTGGCGCGCGCCTACGGGATTCAGCATCCACAGCGTCGATTTTCCGGCGATATTGGAAAGGGCACTGATGGAGGCCGACTGGCCTGAAAAGGAAACGAGGAAGCAAACCGGGGAAGAATCGCGGCGACGAGGGATCGGGCTCGCCTTCACAATCGAGAATTACGGAACCTCATACGATGAAGCCGCCGAGATTGTGGTTCATGCGGATGGACGGGTCGAGGTGCTGATCGGCACCAAGTCCGGGGGGCAAAGTCACGAGACGAGCTATGCGCAAATTGCGGCGGATGCGCTGGATCTCGACCCGACCATGATTGCCATCGTGCAGGGTGATACAAGCCGGATCGAGCGCGGCAACGGGACCGGAGCGTCACGCTCGATCACTACGGGGGGATCGGCAATCCTGCACGGCTGCATCAAGCTGCTGAACGAAGCGCGCGGGATGGCTGCGCGACTGCTCCAGTGTCCGACGGAGGCCGTGCAATACGGGCGCGGCGTGTACTCGGTGCCGGGAGCTGCGCAAAATTCAGGAATCAGTCTCGCCGCGATAGCCGCCTCTGCTCCTGCGGGACGAATCCATGTCAGCGCCAGTTTCAGACCCGAATCCAATTCCTTTCCCGGGGGCTGCCATGTTGCGGAGGTTGAAGTGGATACGGAAACAGGGTGCGTGAGATTGTTGCGCTATGTCGCCGTGCATGATGCCGGAGTGGCAGTCAATCCAGGTGTAGTCGAGGGACAACTCCAGGGAGGGATTGCGCAAGGCATCGGTGCCGCGCTGATGGAAACGGTACGCTACGATGCCGAGAGCGGTCAGGCTGTTTCCGCGTCCTTTGTCGATTACGCAATGCCCCGCGCCGATGACCTCTGCTGTTTCAGGATTGTCCTCAAAGGCGTGCCTTGCACCAGTAACCCGCTCGGTGCAAAAGCCGTTGGAGAGGCTGGCGCTGTCGCCGCGCCGCCGGCCATTGTCAATGCGATCGTCGATGCATTGCGCGGCATCGGTGTCGAGGATGTTCATTTGCCTGCAACTCCCCCGGCCGTCTGGAATGCCATAATTCTGGCCAGGCAGGACTCGATCGGAGGTCTGTGATGAAATCAGTTCGCAGGAGTTTATTGCGGGTCGGCCTACTTCTCGCCGGGGCAATCGGGGCGACCGTCGCCGCCACTCCGGCCGGCGCGCAGAGCGACTACCCGGCACGATCGGTGAGGATCGTGGTCCCGTATCCACCGGGAGGCGCACCTGACATCCTCGCAAGGATGCTGTCGCTGAAGTATGCCGATGCACTGGGCCAGCCCTTCGTCGTCGAAAACCGCCCGGGTGCTGCCGGTAACATAGGCACCGATCATGTGGCCAAATCAGCGCCCAACGGATACACCCTCCTGTTCGCATCCGATGGTCCGCTCACGATCAGCCCGAACCTCAGCAAGGTGCCGTATGACCCGGTTGGCGACTTCACACCGATCACCCTCGCGACCACCAACGTCTTCTATCTCCTGGCTACCCCGGCGTTTCCGGCGAATTCAGTCCAGGACCTCGTAGCGATTGCGAAGGCGAACCCGGGTAAATACAACTTCGCGTCTGGCGGGATCGGCAGCCCGCACCATCTTATCGGCGAGCTTTTCCACGCCCGGGCCGGCGTGAAGCTTGTGCATGTGCCTTACAACGGATTTCCGCAGGCGGTGAGCGACGTGATCAGTGGCAAGGTGGAGATTACGTACTCCGGCCTTGCCGGTTCCTCGCCATACATCAAGGCGGGAAAACTCAAGGCGCTTGGAGTGACCGGCACCTCGAGGTTCGCAGGCACGCCCGACGTTCCCACGATCGGCGAATCAGGTTTTCCGGGGTTTGAAGCCACCTTTTTCTACGGACTGCTCGGGCCGCCCGGAATGCCGCGCGATATTGTCTCCAGGCTGGAGCAGCAAACCTCCAGGGCCCTGCGATCGAAGGACGTTGCTGAACGGGTAAATTCGATCGGCATGGATGTCGTTGCGAGTACGCCCGAGGAATTCTCTGCCCGGATTCGCGCCGACCTTGAGAAATGGGCCAAAGTCCTGCGATCCTCGGGTGCCAAAGCAGAATGAGCCTCTCTCACCTATGACGATCGTATCGTCCTTGGCAAATGGATCGCAAGTCGCCCGTAACGATGGTCGTGACGTTCCCGGTAGCGGTGTTCCGGTGCCCCTTCCTTTTTTCAATCGGATCGGCGCCTGACCACAGTTCTGGAAGATGACTATCCTGGCAATACGTTGGGGTTCGCCGCACTCACCCCAACCTGCGCTAGACCGTATTTGCGCCGCGGAATCCTCAATCTGGAATGCCTGCGACCCCGCCCCTTCAGCTACGGCCCAGCGCAGCGAAGCGTGCGACGCGGTAAAGTCTCGCCTTCCAACACTGCCACCGGGAAATCAACATGAAAGCTGTGGGCCTGTTCCGCTATCTGCCGATAGATCATCCGGAATCGCTGCTCGATCTCGAGATCGACAAACCCGTCGCCACAGGACACGACCTGCTGGTCAAGGTGCATGCGATCTCGGTCAACCCGGTCGACTACAAACGTCGCGCCCCCAAGGATCTGGTGGAAACCACGCCGCGCGTGCTCGGCTTCGATGTCGCGGGCGTGGTGGAGAGCGCGGGCCCAGACGTCACCTTGTTCAAGCCCGGTGACGCCGTCTATTACGCCGGCAGCGTGGTGCGGCAGGGGGGCAACAGCGAATTCCATCTGGTGGACGAGCGCATCGTCGGCAGGAAGCCGCGCAACCTCGGCTTCGCCGAAGCCGCGGCATTGCCGCTGACGACGCTGACCGCCTGGGAGGCGCTGTTCGACCGCATGGGCCTATCGCGCGAAGGCGCGCACGCCGGACGCACCCTGCTGATCATCGCCGGCGCGGGCGGTGTAGGCTCGATCGCGATCCAGCTGGCGAAGCAGCTGGCGCGGCTCACCGTGATCGCGACCGCTTCCCGGCCCGAATCGATTGCCTGGGCGCGCAACCTGGGCGCGGACCACATCATCGATCACGGCCGGGATCTCGCGCCGCAGCTGGCCGCGGCCGGCATGGCGGAGGTCGATTACGTACTGTGCTGCAACAACGCCGACCACTATCTGGCGCTGCTTGCGCCCATCATCAAGCCGCAGGGGCGCATCTGCACCATCGTCGGCACGCAGCAACCGGTCCACCTCATGCCCTACATGCAGAAGAGCGCGTCCATCTGCTGGGAATACATGTTCACCCGCTCGACGTTCAACACCCCCGACATGATCGAGCAGCATCGCTTGCTGAACGACGTGGCGGCGATGATAGAAGCGGGCACCGTCAGAACCACCGTCGCGACCCACCTCGGCAAGATCAATGCAGCCAACCTGAAGCGCGCCCACAAGACGCTGGAAGAAGGGCACGCGCTGGGCAAGATCGTGCTCGAGGGATTTTGAGCCACCGTGTCCGAATCTGCGTTCGTCATGAGCTTGTCGAAGGACGTCAAACCATCCATTCGTCCTGAGCTTGTCGAAGGACATCAAACCATCCGTTCGTCCTGAGCTTGTCGAAGGACATCAAACCATCCGTTCGTCATGAGCTTGTCGCAGTACGTCAAACCCTCCGTTCGTCCTGAGCTTGTCGCAGGACATCAAACTCACCCCGAACGCAATCATGAAACTTGAAAATCCCCGGAATCCGATGCCTCCGCCGAGCGAACACCCGTGAATGACGACGCGCTGATCGATTCGCACCTCGCCTGGCGCCGCCTGGCTGCGGCGATGATACTCATGGCCATAGGCGGATCGGGCATGTACTCCATGGTGGTGGCGCTGCCCTTGGTGCAGGCGGACTTCGGCGCCTCGCGCTCCGACGTATCGCTGGTGTACTCGCTCACCATGATCGGCTTCGGCGTGGGCGGGGTGCTGATGGGCCGCCTCTCGGATCGCTACGGTCCGATGGTGCCGGTGATGGGCGGCAGCCTGTGCCTCAGCCTGGGTTATATCGTCGCCGGGGCGAGCCAGAATCTGCTGCAGCTTGCGGCCGCCCATGGCGTGATGATCGGGCTGCTGGGCGCATCGGCAACCTTCGGGCCGCTGATCAGCGATGCCGCGCTGTGGTTCAGGAAGCATCGCGGCATCGCCGTGTCGCTGTGCGCCAGCGGCAATTATTTTGCCGGCGCGCTGTGGCCGCCGGTGATGCAGTTTTTCGTCGACCGGGTCGGCTGGCGCGCCACCTTTACCGGCATGGGCGTGTTCTGCCTGGTGATGGTTCCGGTGTCGCTGATGCTGCGGCGCCGGCCGCCGCATACTGGAACGAGCGCCGGAACGAGCGCCGGAACGAGCGCCGCAGCCAGCGGCAGCAGTGTCGCTGCAGGCGCCGGCGCAGGCGAGGCGACCACACTCTCCCCGGAAGACCCGCACGCGCGGCCGCTCGGATTCGCGCCCGGCGTGCTGCTGTTTCTCCTCTGCATTGCCGGTGTGGGCTGCTGCGTGGCCATGGCGATGCCGCAGGTCCACATGATCGCCTACTGCGGCGACCTCGGCTACGCGGCGGCGCGCGGCGCGGAAATGACCTCGCTGATGCTCGGCTTCGGCGTGGTCAGCCGCCTCATTTCCGGCTGGATCGCCGACCGCATCGGCGGCCTGCGCACGCTGCTGCTGGGAGCGGTGCTGCAGACGATCGCATTGATGCTGTTCCTGCCGTTCGACGGCCTCGCCGCGCTGTATGTCGTATCCATTCTGTTCGGCTTGTTCCAGGGCGGACTGGTGCCGGCGTATGCGCTCATCATCCGCGAATATTTTCCGGCGCGCGGCGCCGCAATGCGGGTCGGCGTGGTGCTGATGGCCACGCTGTTCGGCATGGCGCTGGGCGGCTGGATGCCGGGCGCGATCTTCGATTTCAGCGGAGCGTATCGCGCCGCCTTCGCCAATGCCATTGCGTGGAACGCGCTCACCATTGCCATTGCGGCGATGCTGCTGTATCGGGCGAAGCGCATCGACCGGCCGTTACGCGCAGTCCCGGCCGCTATCTGACGGCGACCCGCAGCGACCCGGCCGGCACGCTGTGGCGGTGCGGTGCGATTCACCACCGATCCGTTCAGCAGCCGGGCGACGAGCGGTTCCTGGCGCACTGCTCCCGATGGCGCCGCGCCGCTGCGGCATTGATCTGCTCCTGCCTGGAGATCGGCCGTTCCTGCTGGACCCATTCGCGCTGGCCCCCGGGTGAATCGCAATCCACGCCGCGCTGCGATTTACAGCGCTCGACTGCGCGATCCAGCGTTGCCGGCGAACGATAGGGCGCTTGCCGGTCCGCGGCCCCCGATTCCGCGGTGCTGGACCCCGCATATCCGGCGCCGATGCCCTGCGCCGGCACCGCCGTGGCGGACAGGGATACGATCACCGCCGCTGCGCGGCACATTGACTTCAGGCGGGTACGAAACATGGCCATCTCCTCTGCGGTATTGCCGCTGCACATGGTCATATAACGCGCCTGCAGCGGCTGCGGTTGGCAGGTTCCGCCAATATGCCACAGCGCCCCGCCCCGCGCAGTGCGCCTGTCCCTATAATCACCATCATCGCACAACAACGAAGGGCTTCCCATGGAGGCAACAGGCAAGGTGGCGATCGTAACGGGCGCCGGCACGGGCATCGGCAAGGCGGCGGCGCTGGCGCTGCTGAAGGCAGGCTACAGCGTGGTGTTTGCCGGCCGCCGCGCCGCGTTGCTCGACCAGGCAATCGCCGAATCCGGCGCCGCGGCACGTGCGCTCGCCGTGGCGACCGACGTGGGAAATCCGGAAGCGGTGCGCGCGCTGTTCGCGAAAGCGGGCGAGCGCTTCGGACGCCTCGACCTGCTGTTCAACAACGCCGGCATGGCCACGCCGCCCATACCCCTCGAAGACGTGAGTTATGAACTGTGGCAGCAGGTGGTGAGCGTGAACCTCACCGGCATGTTCCTCTGCACCCAGGAAGCATTTCGCATGATGAAGGCGCAGACGCCGCGCGGCGGGCGCATCATCAACAACGGTTCGATTTCGGCGCACGTCCCGCGGCCCAATTCGACGCCCTACACCGCCACCAAGCACGCCATCACCGGCCTCACCCGGTCCACCTCGCTGGAAGGCAGGCAGTACGACATCGCCTGCGGGCAGATCGACATCGGCAACGCGGTGACCGAACTCGCGGCCCGCATGGCCAAGGGCGTGCAGCAGGCGAATGGCACGATTGCGCCGGAACCGCTCATGGATGTGCAGCACGTCGCCGATTCCATCGTGCACATGGCCGGCTTTCCGCTGGAGACCAACGTGCAGTTCATGACCATCATGGCCACCAAGATGCCGTTCATCGGCCGGGGATGAGAGCGGAATACTGTCGGGAAAATTCGAAATGAGCCATGAATTGAACAAGACTCCAGGAGGCGCGGATTTCGGTCCGGGCCTGGCGCAGCGGATAGCATTCAGGAAACCGCCGCCGGCCGACAGCACCATGCGCTTCGGCATATTCTGGCCGTATTCGGACACGTTCCAGCCGTCGACGCTGCTGGTCGAACGCAATCCCGACGTGATGGATATCGGCAACCACCTCGCGCTTGCACGCGCCACGGAGGAAGCCGGGTTCGACGTCATCCTGATTGCCGACGGGTTCACCACGCTCTCGGATCGCGCCGTCGACATTCATTTTCAGGACCCTTCGACGAACGCCGTGACCCTGGCGCCGCCGCTGATCATGGCCACCAGCCGCATCGGTATCGTGTCGACGATACACACGACGTACATGCACCCGGTGCAGATCGCGCGGTATGGCGCCCAGCTCGACGCCCTCAGCGGCGGAAGATGGGGATGGAATATCGTTGCCGGGCACCGCATGAAGGAGGCGCTGCTGTTCGGCTTCAACGACCTGCCGGGCCACGACCTTCGCTACGAAATGGCCGACGAGTGCGTGCGCCTGATCCGCGAAATCTGGGAGAGCCCGAAGGGCGTCGATCACCAGGGCAAGCACTTTACCGTCAAGGGCCGGTTGCGCGGCCCGTATCCGCAAGGCCGTCCGCTGCTGGTCAGCGCCGCGTCATCGGGGCGCGGACATGATTTCGCCATCGAGCATTGCGACTACCTGTTTGCCACCGTGGCGAGCGCTCTGGGTATCGTCGAAATCCGCAAAGACCTCGAACAGCGCGCCGCCGATGCAAAGAAGGCGATGCCACCCCTATTGACCACCGCCATCGTGCTGGTCAGGGATGCTCCGGGCGAGGCCGAGCGCGAGTATGCGGAAATCATGGACTCGGTCGATGCGGAAGTATTCGGCATGCTGGGCGAATCGCGCAGCACGATCATCCAGGGCGGCAAGATGGCCGATTTTCCGATATTCCTCGGGACAGCCGAGCAGGTGGCGCAGCAGATAATCGACCTCCATCGCGAGACCGGCCTCACCGGACTCATGTTCAGGCTTCCCTACTGGACACCCGAAGAGGTCTCGCGGCTCAAGCCGGTTTTTGCCAGACTCGAACAGGCGGGAGTGTGGATCGATCCTGCGAATCGCAACTACTCATGGTGATGCCCGGATGCGCATCCCCCTACTGCCGTGCCGATGAATTCAAATTACGGGGTTTTTTAAATGTCCCGATATCTGCCAAGTCCGATCGCAGCTTGCGCGCTGCTCTTCGCGTTTGCCGCGTCCGCTCAACCGTTTCCCACGCGCGTCATTACCATCATTGTCAACTCCGAGCCGGGCGGCGGCCAGGACAGGATCGCGAACGCGCTCAGGGAGGACATGGCGGCCATCCTCGGCCAAGCGGTCGTCCTGGAACACCGGATCGGCGCGGGTGGCACGACCGCGCTGGCCGCGCTCAAGCGAGCCAAGCCGGACGGCTATACGATCCTGATAACCGGCTCCGGGCCGGTGACCATCGCGCCATTGCTGTACCCGCTGGCTTACGATCCGACCAGGGATTTCGACTTCGTCCACAGGGTGATGGATTTGTACGGCATCGTGGCGGCGCGCGCCTCCCTGCCGGCCAGCACGATAAAGGAGTACGTTGCCCTCGCCAGGCAGTCGCCCGGAAAATATACATTCGGGTCCAGCGGCATCGCGTCCCCTGCGCACCTCTTCGGCGAGCGACTCAAATTGCTGGCCGGCATCGACCTGCTCCACGTCCCGTTCAAAGGACCGCCGGCCGCTGCGGCGTCGTTGCTGTCGGGCGACATCGACGTGCTCCTGACCAGCGCCCCGCTGATCGTGCCGCACGCAGCGGTCGGAAAATTGCGCTTGCTGGCGGTGGTCGGTCCGAGGCGGGTAAAAGCCGCGCCCGACGTGCCTACCATCGGTGAGGCGGGATTTCCCGAGTTGACCCTCCCGGGATGGTTCGGATTTCTCGCGCCCAAGGGTGTGCCCAAGCCGGCCCTGGACATGCTCGATCGCGCCATCGGCGCGGCCGCCGCGACGCCCAAAGGAAGAGAAGCCATCGAGCGACTGGGCGCCGATCCCATCTCCATGTCAAGCGGGGAGTTCACCGCGTTTCACGAAAAACATATCGAGTTGTGGCGGGGCATCATCAAGCAGGCGGGCATCAAGGTCGAATGACTTTTCATGGCGCGGATGAAGCCTTCGCTTTGGGCAGCAGTGCCCAAAGCGGCACCGCTTCAACGCCATCGCCGAGCGTGAAGCGCATCTCGCCTGGATAAACGACGTAGAGCGCGTCGAGCTTGAGGTCCTCCTGCGCCACGCGCATCGATCGCGTGACTTTGGGCAGGTCGGCGCGCATGAATTCAACGCCGATGCGCCGGTCGCCCTTGAGCATCAGCAAATCCAGCTCTGCCCCCTGATGCGTGGCCCAGAAATAGGCCGCGTCGGGCCTGGCCAGGCGCAGCACCTGCTCGAGGGCAAAGCCTTCCCAACTGGCCCCGCAATGCGGGTGCACGAGCAGCGCCGGCAACGTCGCCACACCCATCAGCGCGTGCAGCAGGCCGGTGTCGCGAAAATAGATCTTCGGCGATTTGACCTGCCGCTTGCCCAGGTTTTCATGCCAGGGTTGCAACTGGCGCACCATCAAGGTCTGGGTGAGCGTATCGAGATAGCGCCGCACGGTGGGCTCGGAGACACCGAGGGAGCGCGCCGGGTGGGCGGCGGTCCAGATCTGTCCGTGATAGTGGGCCAGCATGCGCCAGAAGCGCAGCATCGCCGGGGCGGCGATGTTGACGCCGAACTGCGGCAGATCGACTTCGACATGGCTGGCGATGGCGCCGGCGCGCCATGCCAGGCTGTCTTCGTCGGACGCGGCCAGATACGAGCGTGGGAAGCCGCCGCGCAGCCACAGGCGTTGCACCGCGTCGGGCTCGTAGACGGCGGATGGCTCGCCGATTTCAGCGACATTGAACCCGCTCACTTCGATTGTTTCGACCCGGCCCAGCAGCGATTCCCCGGCCTGACGCAGCAGCGCCGGCGACGCGCTGCCGAGAAGCAAATACTGCCCCGGCGCATTCGACCGGTCGATCAGCACCCGCAGCAGCGGAAACAGGTTCGGCCGGCGCTGCACTTCGTCGATCACCACCAGGCCTTCCAGGCGCGACAGGGTATCGACCGGCTGCGCGAGGCGCTGCTCGTGCAGCGGGTTTTCCAGATCAAAATAGTTGGGCGAATCGCGCGCAAGCAAAGCCTGCGCGATCGTGCTCTTGCCCGACTGGCGCGGCCCGTTGAGGACAACGGCGCGCGAGCGGCGCAAGGCGTCGCGCACGGCAATTTGCAGTTCCCTACGGGGCAGCAGGTGAGATGGCATCAGGAAAGCGTACCAGAAATACCATGAAATTCCAACATATCATGTTCGAATTTCATGGTATTTGGATAAACGGGGGCTGACCCGGATGGCACCTGCTCAAGCTTTTCCGGGTGGTCATATTCCCGGACATGCTCTCTCATGATTGCGCGCGGCGAACGGGCCAGGGCGCTCTGTGCGAGCGAGGCACAAGACCCGCTGCGCGTGATCGCGCTGATCGACCACCCGGATGTGGTGCGGCGCATCCTCGAGCGCCTCGGACGCCGGTCGCCCGCGCTCTAAGCCCGCGCCCCCAGCCGCGCCGCCATCCAGTCGGCCATGAGCGGCCTCACCTTGTAGGAAATGTTGTCGCACACGTGGTTGCCTTCCGGATAAACCTTCAGCGTGGTCGGCCCGGACGCGTCGCGCTGCATGCTCTCCGCCGCTTCGATGGGGCACACGTCATCCTGTCCGCTGTGCACGATGAGAAACGGGCAGTTGAGATTTCGCAGCAGACCGGCAAGCGTATAGGCGCGCGCCATCTCGCCTGCTTCGGCAACATCCTTCGCGCCAAAGGCGAAACGCAGCGTCTCCTTGGTGGACGCGGGGAAGCGCTGCCACGCTTCGGCCATGTCGAAGAAACCACCGATGCTGACGCACGCCTTGATCCTGTGGTCGAAGCTGGCCGCGCGCGGCGCGGAGTAGCCGCCGAAACTGCGGCCCCAGATGCCGATGCGGTCCGCGTCGATGTCCGGCCGCTTCGCCAGTGCGTCGATCACAGCCGACACCGGTTTTTCGAAATCGTGGCGCAGTTTCATCAGCCGCCATGTGGGTCCCTGACCGGGACCGTCGTAACTGACGGTCGCCATGCCGCGCCTCAGGAACTCCTCTTCCAGCGTGCTGAACTCTTCTTTCGTCGAGTCGCCGCCCGCGTTGAGAATGACGCACGGGCGTTCGCCACTGCCTGCGGGAAAGCGCAGGTTGGCCGGAAACACGATCCCCTCGAATGCGATCTCGATGCCCTCGACCGGCGGTTGCAGGTGCGGCATCGCCTTGCGGAAAGCGGCCTGCTGGAGTTGCTGCACGCGGTACTTCTCGTCCGCATCGGCAAAGTAGGCGCTTTGTCCGGTGTGATAGTAGAGCGCAGCACGGCGGAAGGCCGCGCCTGCCGTCACCGTCTGTCCCAGCGCCAGGGCCTCTTCGCCGAGGCTTTCGTGCACGCCGGCCATCCGGACCCATTCGCCGCACCAATCTGAGAGTTTTTCAATCCGCGATGCCACGACCTGGAAGTCGTTGTAGTCGACTCCGGATACGAGCAGGCGGGAAAGCCTGCGCCTGATTGCCTTGTCGAGCGTTGCCTTGTCCTGTGAAACAGAGCTCACGTCGTCTCCCTGGATTGGATCGCGATGTCGTCGTTCGTGGATTGGCGTCAGGCCGCGTGCAGCGCCTTAGCGACAGCCGCCGCGCCGGATTCCGCACCGGGTGCTTGCGCAAGCTGGTTGATGGCAATGCGGATCTCGCCCAGCGGCCCGATATGGAAGCTGTCTGCGGGGGCGATGAGCGTGGTCGAGCCGTACTCCTCTATCACAGCGGGCCCCTGCCCCTGAAAACCGATCGGCAGCGCGCGCCGCGAAAACACCTGGGTGGCAATGCGTCCATGGCCGGTAAAGAACACCGGACGCTTGGGCGGGGTCGCGGGTGCCTCCAACGGCAGTTCCCCTGCCAGGCGCGCGATATCCGGCTGGCGGGTCGTCGCCCTAGCCGTGCAATGCAGTGATACCGCCTCCAGCGGCGTGCGTTCGATCGCATGCCCGTAGCGGGTGCGGTAGATGTCGAGAAAGGTGCGGCGCAACGCTTCGACATCGCTCGTCGCCAGCACGATACGCACCGTGTGATATTGGCCGACGAAGCGAACCTCCATGGCGCGCTCGCAGGCAACCGGCACAGCGCCGAAATCCTCCGCCACCGATTTTCGCAGCGCCGATTCCATTTCATCGAAGGCCGCGGTGATGTCCGCCACGGCCTCCTGCGTCAGGCGGCGCAGGAAGGTGCGGCTTTCGTCGCGGCGGATGTCCGCCAGCAGCATGCCGATGGCCGAAAAATTACCGGCTTCGGGCGGGATCACCACCACGGGTATGGACAGCTCGCGCGCCAGCTCGCACGCATGCATCGGACCGCCGCCGCCATAGGCGAACAGCACGAAGTCGCGCGGGTCTTCGCCGCGCTGCACCGTGATGCGCTTGATCGCCTCGCTCATCTTGACCGCGGCGATCGCGAGGATGCCCGAGGCGAGCTCGAGCAGGCCGGGCTCGCCCTGATAGCCCAGCGGCCGCGCCAGGCGATCCGAGAGCGCGGTGCGCGTCGCGGCCACATCCAGCTTCATTTCCCCGCCCTGAAACCCCAGCGGGTCGAGGCGTCCGAGAAACAGATTCGCGTCGGTGACGGTGATCTGATTGCCTCCCCGCCCGTATGCGACCGGGCCGGGCGAGGACCCGGCGCTCTTCGGGCCGACGTTGAGCTGCTTCTGCTCATCGATCCAGGCGATGGAGCCGCCGCCCGCGCCGACTTCGACGATGTCCACCACCCTGGCGCGTACGGGTATCCCCCGGCCGTAACCGCCGGCGTAGTAGGTCGACTCTATGCCGAACTCGCCGTCGCGTATCACGGCGCACTTCGCCGTCGTCCCGCCCATATCGAATGCGATAAGGTTGCCAAAGCCGAGCGCCTTGCCGTACGCGCCGGCACCGATGCAGCCGCCCACCGGCCCCGATTCCACCAGCAGGATCGGCGTAGCAGTCGCGTGCTGCACCGACAGGACCCCGCCGTTCGAACCCATCATCAGGAACTGGCCTTCGAACCCGCGTGCCTTCAGGGCCAGGTCCAGGGCGGTGATATAGCCGTTGACCTTCGGCCCCGCGTAGGCGTTGGCCGCCGCCGTGCAGGTGCGCTCGTACTCGTACCATTCCCGGGTGAGGTCGCTCCCGGCGGTGACATAGCATTCCGGCATCATCTCGCGCAGCCACCCGCTTACCAGACGTTCATTGCCGGGTTCGAGATAGGCGTTGAGGAAGGAAACACCCACGGCGGCCACGCCGGCCGCGCGCAGTTTCGCCGCGACGGCCGCCACCTCCTCGCGCCGCGGCGCGCACTGAATCCTGCCGTTGCCGTCGACGCGCTCCTCGATTTCGAAACGGCGCTCGCGCGGGACCAGGGGCGGATCGCGGCGGAAAAAGAGATTGAATGCCTCGGTGCGGTTGCCCCGTCCCAGTTCGAGTATGTCGCGGAAGCCGCGTGTGGTGACCAGCCCGATCACGGGACCTGAGCGCTCCAGCAGCGTGTTGATCACCAAGGTCGTGCCGTGCTTGAACAGAACCGCCTTGCCGATGTCGACGCCGGCTTTGGCGACGCATTCGAGGATGCCCTCGATCGGATCGGCTGTCGTCAGGGCCTTGGTATAGCGGACTGCGCCGTTATCGGCATCGAACATCACCAGGTCGGTGAATGTCCCGCCGGTATCAATCGCAACAGAAACGGATTTCGTCATTGCATTCCCTCACTCAGTCGCGCTTGGTTGCGCTGGTTCCGCTTGCCTTGACGATCGGGCCGAACCGGTCGACGTCTGCCCTCATGTAGGCGTCGAAGTCACGCAGCAGGATGGAGCGCGAGTTTTGGCCCATGGCCTTGAGCTTTTCCTTGACGTCCTCTTCCCCCGCGATCTGCTGCATCGCACGGGCCAGTTTCTCCAGGACCACGGGGGGTGTTTTAGCGGGCGCGAGAACGCCGTTCCAGCTGGTGAATTCATAATCCACGCCCGCCGCTTCACGCACGGTGGGGAGTTCCATCGGCTCCTGCATCGGCTCATTGGCTGTCACCGCAAGCGCCACGAGCTTCTTGTCCCGCACCTGGGCAAGCATGAAGCCCGGCGGGTAAATGCCGACCTGTATCCGTCCACCGAGAAAGTCGGTGGTGATGCCGGGCATGCTTTGATACGGAACGTGCACCATGTCGATGCCGGCACGGGTCGCAAACAGGGATCCCGCAAGGTGCGTGGTGGAACCGAAGCCGGCCGACGCGTAATTCATGGTGCCCGGTTTCTGCTTCGCCAACGTGATGAATTCCTTCAGCGTGCGCACCCCGAGTTGCGCGCCCACGACGATGACGAACGGCGCCTCGGCGATCAGGGCCACGCCGACAAAATCGCGCAGGTTGTCGAAGGGCAGTTTCGGGTAGAGGAAGGTGTTGATCACATGCGCGGCATTGACCATCAGGAGGGTGTAACCGTCCGGCGCCGCGGTGGCCACTGCCTGCGCGGCGATGGTTCCCGCCGCGCCCGGCCGGTTGACGACCACCATGGGTTGCCCCATGCGCCGCTGGAACTTGTCGGCAAAGATCCTTGCAAGCACGTCGGTGGACACCCCCGCCGCGGGCGCGACGATCTGCACCGGCCTGGCCGGGTAATCTTCCTGCGCGCGGGCGCCCGGGGCACTCGCCAGCAGTAGGGAAAACAGCAGCGCAGCCGGCGTTCGTGATTTCATGGCATTTCTCCTCATGGCATTCCTCCTCATGGCATTCCTCATCTTGTCTTGTGGCGTGCGGCGGTAATCGGAGACTGGGGGTCAGGCGCGCCGCTTCGCGGTGGCTGCGACATCGAGTTCTCCCGCGGCGGTCACGATCACCCCGTAGATGCTCTCGGCCTTTTCGCGCGACACGTAGCCGCGGAATACGTCCATGCGCACGGCCTCGGGATCGCGCTCCAGCGGCGGGCCGAACCCGCCGCCCGCTCCGGTATGGATATGGATGCGGTCGCCCGCGTTCACTTGCCGCCGCGCCTTGTGCACCGTTTCGCGCCTGCCGTCGGCCGATTCCACTTCGCCCGATCCGGTGGCGCCGGGCAAGCCGCCATTCAATCCCCAGGGAGGACATTTCGAGCGCTCGAAGGCCATGTTGAAGGTGCACGGAGCTAGCACCCGCATGGTCTTGTCCAGCCCCAGCCCGCCGCGGTGGCGCCCTGCTCCGGCGGAATCCGCGCGCCACTCGTACTTTTCCACCATCACCGGATACAGCGCTTCCACGGTCTCGATGGGAATGTCCTTGTTGTCGGTGTGCCGTATGGTCTTGTAGGGGCCGACGCCATCGCCGTGGTGAGAACCGCCCCAGCCGCCGTGCGCGGTGTCGAATACATTGAAGACCTGCCCGGTGTGCGGCTGTTTTCCGCTGAAACCGAAGACGCCGAAGGATGCGTGGTGCCCGCCCGCCACGCGCTCGGGGAGCACGCTCGCCATGGCGGCGATGATGGTGTCCACCACCGTGGCCAGCGGCGTGGAATAGCAGCCCAAGGGCGCATTGCCCACCGCGCTGAGAAATTTCCCGGGCGGCAGTATCACTTTGACCGGGGCGAATCCGCCTTCGTTGGCCAGCTCGTTGGGGGAGAACAGGTATTTGAAAGCGATGCGCGCGCAGGCCTCGCCGCCGCCATGGGCACCGGAGTTGAACGGCCCGCGCACCTGCGCGCCGCAGTCGGAGAAATCGACGATGAAATCGCCGTCCTTGATGTGCACCTTGATATTGACGGCGATGGTCTGGTCGAGCGAAATGCCGTCGTTGTCGAGGAAGCTTTTCGCCTCGTATGTGCCCTCCGGGATCTTGCGCACGGCGGCGCGTGCGGCCTGCTCGGAATTGCGCCAGATCGTCTCGATGGCGCGGAACACCGGCTCTTCGCCATGGCGGGCCATGAGCTGCTCGAACAGCTGCCGCCCTTTGATGCATCCCGCGTACTGCGCGGCGATGTCGCCCAGCAGCATCTCGGGCAGGCGGGTGTTGTACTCGATGATCCTCAGCACCTCTTCGACCAGTTCCCCGCGCTTGTACAGCTTCAGCGATCGAAGATGCAGGCCTTCCTGTATCAGCTCGGTGGTGTCGGTGCCCAGGCACGATCCGGGATAGGTGCCGCCGATGTCTATCCAGTGCACGTTGACCGCCATGAACGCGACGACCCGCGCCCCGGCGCCGAATATGGGCGTGTACATGATCACGTTGTTGAGATGCTGCCCCATGGTCCCGGCGTAATTCGATATCAACACGTCGCCCGGCTCCAGCCGGTCCATGCCGTAGGTTGCGATGCCGTCGCGGGCGGCGAGGCCGAGCACGTTGGTCATGAAGCCGGGCAGGCCGTTTCGCGCAAGCGATATGCTGCGCCCCTCGGCGTCCACCAGGCCGACGGCGTAGTCCTTGTATTCGTAGACCAGCGGACTGAATGCCGTGCGCATCAAGTCCGCTTCTATCAGGTCGGGAATCGATTGCAGTCCGGTGCGGATGATTTCAAGCCGCACCGGGTCTATGGTTGCGATCACTTCATTCGGTTGTGCCGACATGGGTAGGGTCTCTCTTGAAAATCAATGTGCGAAGTGCGTTGCGGCCGCGCGATCAGCGCTCGCTCTTTTCTTTCATGGAGGCGATCACATCCCGATACTGCGCCCGTTCAAGCCGGATCTGCGCCGCCACTTCGTCCGGCGTGTCGCCCACCACGAGGTTGCCCGTCTGCAACAATCGCTCGTTTACGTCGGGGCGGCGCAGCACCTGCACGACATCGCGATGTATTTTATTGATAGTCGACTGCGGCGTGGCGGAAAGCACCACGACTGCCGTCCACGGTTTCAGTTCCAGCCCTGCCGGTCCGCCGGACTCTTCGACCGTCGGCACCTCGGGATGCTGCGAATCCCGGGTTTTCGAAATCACGGGAAGCGGCCGCAACTTGCCCGCCGCCATCATCGGCCGCGCCACGTTGTAGCCGGTCATGAAGCCGGTAACTTCTTCGGATGCCACCGCCAGCAGGATAGGCGGCCCACCTTTGAACGGAATGTGCACCATGTCTATCCCGGCCCGCAGTTTCACCAGTTCCCAGCCAAAGTGCTGCGGGCTCCCCATGCCGTTCGAACCAAAGGTCAGTTTGCCCGGCTGGGCTTTCGCGCCGGCTATCAGGTCGGCGACCGTCTTTATCCGGCTGTCGGCACCGACCACGATATAGAAGAATATCCTCGTGAGCTGGGTGACTGCGACGAAATCCTTCTCGGGATCGAAGGGGAGGTCCTTCGTGATCAGGGCGCTGGTCACGAGGCTGCCCGTGTCGCCTATGAACCAGTCATGCCCGTCCGGTTTCGCGCGCTTCACCTCCATTGCCGCCACCGTTCCCGCCGCCCCCGGACGATTGTCAACGATGACCGGATGATTCCACATCGACGTGAGGCGGTCCGCCAGCAGGCGCACCGTGACGTCCGGCGCGGTGCCGCCCGCATACGGCACGACGATGCGCACCGTTCGCTCCGGGAATTGCTGCGACAGCGCGGGCGCCGACCAGCCCGGCACTAACGCGGCCAACACGGCGACGATTCGATACGCGCACACATTCATGGTCGATCCTCCCATCGCTGAAAGTGTATTGCATTCCGGCTGGCTGCATTCAGGCTGGTTGCAATCCGGCTGGCGAACGATGGCCTGCGTCCACGACGGCGGCGCCGCCAAGCCGGCCCCGCCGCAATGCCTGCGCGCTCAGCCCTTGAGCGGCTTGTAGCGGATGCGCTTCGGTTTGGCGGCCTCAGCGCCCAGGCGCTTCACCTTGTCCACTTCGTATTCCTGGTAATTGCCGTCGAAGAAGAACACCTTCGACTCGCCCTCGAACGCAAGGATGTGGGTGGCAATGCGGTCGAGGAACCAGCGATCGTGCGAGATGACCAGCACGCAGCCGGCGAATTCCAGCAGCGCATCCTCGAGCGCGCGCAGCGTCTCGACGTCGAGGTCGTTGGAGGGTTCATCGAGCAGCAGCACGTTGCCGCCTTCGATCAGCGTCTTCGCCAGGTGAAGCCGGCCGCGCTCGCCGCCGGAGAGGTTGCCGACCATCTTGCCCTGGTCGGTGCCCTTGAAATTGAAGCGGCCGACATAGGCGCGCGAGGGCATCTCGAACTTGCCCACGGTCAGGATGTCGGCGCCGCCCGAGATGTAGTCGAACACCGTCTTGCCCGCTTCCAGCGAGTCGCGCGACTGGTCGACGAAGGCCATTTTCACCGACGGACCGATAACCACTTCGCCCGAGTCCGGCTTTTCTCGGCCGGTGATCATGCGGAACAGCGTCGATTTGCCGGCGCCGTTCGGCCCGATGATGCCGACGATGGCGCCCGGAGGCACCTTGAACGAGAGGTCGTCGATCAGCAGCCGGTCGCCGTACCCCTTGCTCACGCCCTTGAACTCGATCACCGAGTCGCCGAGGCGATCGGCGACGGGGATGAAGATTTCCTGGGTCTCGTTGCGCTTCTGGTATTCGTAGGAGCTCAGTTCCTCAAAGCGCGCCAGGCGCGCCTTGCTCTTCGACTGGCGCGCCTTGGGATTCTGCCGCACCCACTCCAGCTCGCGGCGTATGGTTTTCTGGCGCGCCGATTCGGTGGACTCTTCCTGCTTGAGGCGCGCATCCTTTTGCGCCAGCCAGGAACTGTAGTTGCCCTCCCAGGGGATGCCGTAGCCGCGGTCGAGTTCCAGTATCCATTCGGCGGCGTTGTCGAGGAAGTAGCGGTCGTGGGTGACGGCGACCACAGTGCCGGGAAATTTCTGCAGGAATTGCTCCAGCCATTCGACGCTCTCTGCATCGAGGTGGTTGGTTGGCTCGTCGAGCAGCAGCAGGTCGGGCTTGGACAGCAGCAACCGGCACAGCGCCACGCGGCGCTTCTCGCCCCCGGAGAGCGGCCCGATCTTCGCCTCCCAGGGCGCAAGGCGCAACGCGTCGGCCGCGATCTCCATCTGCATGTCGGCGCTGCTCGCGTGGGAGCTGGCGACGATGGCTTCCAGCTCCGCCTGCTCCACGGCAAGCTTGTCGAAATCCGCATCCGGCTCGGCGTAGGCGGCATACACCTCGTCGAGCCGCTTCTTCGCCGCAAACACGTCGCCCAGGCCTTCTTCGACGATCTCGCGCACCGTTTTGTCGGCGTCGAGTTTCGGTTCCTGCGGCAGATAGCCGATGCGCTGGTTGGGCAGGCGGATCACCTCGCCGTCGAAGTCCTGGTCCTCGCCGGCGATGATGCGCAGCACGCTCGACTTGCCCGAGCCGTTCAGCCCGAGCACGCCGATCTTGACCCCCGCGTAAAAATTCAGCGAGATGTTCTTTAGAATGACGCGCTTTGGCGGCACGACCTTGCCGACGCGGCGCATGGTGAATACGTATTGGGCCATGGGAGTTTCAAGCGAAGAATTGCGGGAGGGGTGACAGCTTAACAGGTGTTGACGACCGCTCCGGGCATCTGCAGTGTCGTAGGTTGGGGTAAGCAAAGCGCACCCCAACGACTACGAAGCGCCGTAGGTTCGGGTAAGCGAAGCGCATCCCAGCAATAGCAACTGCTGCTCGATATGGCGGCAATCAACCCCAACACCAACACGGAAAAAGAATCCGATGACTACAAGACTCCCGACATCGCCGCCGCGCAACGCAGCCACCTGCATTGCCGTCCTGGCCGCATGGACGTGCGCCGCGGCACTGATGTTTGCGCCGGCCATCGCATTCGCCCAGAACGCCGATATGCGGCTCATCGCGGCCGCGGAAAGCGGCAACGTTGCCGAAATCGACCGCTTGCTGACGGCCGGCGCGAGAGTCGATGCGCGCGATGCCCGAGGCCGCACTGCGCTGCTCGCGGCCACCCACGCCAACCGCATCGAGGCCGCGCGCCGGCTGATTGCGGCGGACGCCGATGTCAACGCCAAGGACACGCTGCAGGACAGCGCGTATCTCTACGCCGGAGCAAGCGGCCAGCTGGAGATACTGCAGATGACCCTGAAGGCCGGCGCCGACCTGAAGAGCACCAACCGCTACGGCGGCACCGCGCTGATCCCCGCCTGCCATTACGGCCATGTCGAGACGGTGCGCGCGCTGCTGGAAACTGCGATTGCCATCGACCACGTGAACAACCTCGGCTGGACGGCGCTGCTCGAAGCGGTGATCCTCGGCGACGGCGGCGCGCGCCACACCGAGATCGTGCGCCTGCTGCTGGCGAAAGGCGCCAATCCGAATCTGCCCGACCGCCAGGGTGTCACGCCGCTGCAGCATGCGCGTCAGCGCGGGCAGGCGGAGATCAGCCGCTTGTTGCAGGGCGCAGGGTCGCGCTGAGGCAATATTTCATCACTTTGTTTTGGCCAGAGCCATTAACTGCGGGAATCTGCAATGACTGGTAAATGTTTTTTCGTATAAATTCAGAGTGGCAATATGTGCCGGCGGTGCTCACGAAGCTACGCCCCCCGGACGGAAACCGTGGTCTGTCCCCGGTCTATTCGATCGCGCGGTCCACGCGCACGAGGAACGACTGCGGGAACGTGAAGCCCATCGCCTTGGCGGCTCTCATGTTCACTACCAGTTCGAACGTGGTCGGCTGCTCGATCGGCAGGTCACCGGGTTTTGCGCCTTTGAGAATCTTGTCCACGTAGGCTGCTGCGCGGCGATAATTGTCGTTGGAGGACCCGTAGGACATCAGTCCGCCCGCCTCCACGAACGACGAACCCGGGAACATCGCCGGAACCTTCAGGCGCGTAAGTCGATCACCTATCGTCCCTCTCAGCACGGTGATGACCCCGCCCTGGATCACGATGTAGGCCTGCGCGCCCAGCGCGGTGCCGCGCTTCAAGGCCTGCTCGATTTCCGCGGGCTGCCGCAAGCCGATAGCCGTGATGCGTATTCCCAGGCGCGGGGCGGCAGCCAGGATTTCTTTCGCCTGCGAATCGCTGCCCACGTTGTCCGGTTCGTACAACATGACGGCATGCGCGACGCGGGGAAACGCTTCTTTGAGCAACTGCAGTCGTTTCGCCGAGAGGTCGCGCGCCAGATTCGCCATGCCCGTTGCATTTCCGCTGGGCTGTCGCAGGCTTGCCACGTTTCCGCTGCCGATCGGATCCTGGGCTGCGGCAAACACGATCGGTATGGTGCGGGTCCTTTGGATGAGCAGGCGGGGTGGACGTGTCCGCCGGCGTCAGCAGCAGGTCGGGCTGGGTGGCAACGATTTCTGCGGCCAGGTCCCGCCCGGCCTGCGCAATGCCGTTGGTGAAGCGGGCGTCGATCACGTAGTCGCGCCCATCGACCCAGCCCAGCTCCGCCATGCCCGCGCGAAACGCGGCGAGGTTAGGGGGCGTGGTCCTGCATGCTCGCCAGGATGAAAAATCCGATGCGCCGAACGCGCTTTTCCTGTTGCGCGAGCGCCGGCAAAGAACGCCCCGCAAGGACGCCCACGGCAAAGGAAAGCATTTGTCTGCGTAGCATTGCACCACCCGGTTCAACGACACTGCAACCAACTGGCCGCAGCCGCGAAGGAATCGCGCCGCCACTCTATCACCTCGACGGTACCGAACAGCAACTCGCTCGGGACGATGATGCCGGACGACAGAGCGGCGACGACAAAGACCGGAAACCGTGTCGCCAAGGTTTCTGATTTTTTTCCTCCTCCGGCCACTGTCTCACCGACATTCGTTTGTACTTTTTACCGCTGAACACTAGACTGTTGCACCAGTCGAGGTCAATAAGTTCGGGAGCGGTCCCATGAAAGCAGTGGTCGGCAACACAGGCGTCCTGATCCCGCGGCGCATGCTCCGCGGAGTGAAAGAAGTCGAAATTCGCAAGCAAGGACGAAACATCGTGGTCGAGCCGTCGGCGCGGGAATCCGATCCGATTTTCGATCTGGGCAAGACCCCGGTGCGCTCCGGTGTGGACGACAGTGCGGAAAATCACGATGCCCATTTGTACAACGGATCGTGACGGAATATTTTATCGACACCGGTTTTCTGATCGCGCTGGAAGCGGCAGACGACCAGCACCATGGCGCGGCGATCGTCGCGTGGCGTGACATCCGCAAACGCCGCGTGACATTCGTAACGACCACGTATGTATTCGACGAAGTCGTGACATTCTTCAATAGCCGCGGGCATCACGCCAAGGCGGTCGCAACCGGCGAGATCCTGCTCACCAGCCGGATTGTCACCCTCATGCACGTTGACGAACCGATATTCTCCGAGGCGTGGCGCGAGTTCGCCCACCAATCCGACAAACGCTATTCGCTGACCGACTGCGTGTCTTTTGCGGTGATGAAACGCCGGCGAATCAAAACCGCACTTGCCTTCGACAAACATTTCACCCAGGCGGGATTCGAGCGCTTGCCGTAACCGTTGCGCGACTTGGCGTCGACAAGAAGCTGAAACCCTGATCTGTCCCGAATGGCATTGCCGTCCTGGCCGCATGGACGTGCGCCGCGGCACTGATGTTTGCGCCGGCCATCGCATTCGCCCAGAACGCCGATATGCGGCTTATATCGGCCGCGGAAAGCGGCAACGTTGCGGAAATCGACCGTCTCCTGGCCGCCGGCGCCAGGGTCGATGCGCGCGATGCCCGAGGCCGCACCGCGCTGCTCGCCGCCTGCCACTACGGCCATGTGGCGACGGTGCGCGCGCTGCTGGAAACTGCGATTGCCATCGACCACGTCAACAACCCCGGCTGGACGGCGCTGCTCGAAGCGGTGATCCTCGGCGACGGCGGCGCGCGCCACACCGAGATCGTGCGCCTGCTGCTGGCAAAGGGCGCCAACTCGAATCTGCCGGACGGCCAGGGTGTCACGCCGCTGGCGCATGCGTGTCAGCGAGGGCAGGCGGAGATCGGCCGTTTGTTGCAGGGCGCAGGGGCGCGCTGAGGCAATATTTCATGGCTTTATTTCGGACAGAGGCTTTGGCAGCGGTTGTTTACAACTACTTTTCAGAAATTTTTCGTATAACGTCAAGCCAGCGAGACACGCCGACAGGTACCTGCCTTGATGTCAGTCAAGCCGGCGCGTCATCACGTTAATTGACGTAGGCTGACAAGGCGGCACGGGCTTCACCCAAGCCAGTCCACAACTTTGAGACCTTTGACTCGCCGGAATTCGGCAACATTAGCCGTTGCCACATTGGCTTTTATTGCCATTGCATGCGAAGCAATCAGCAGATCGTTGTTGCCGATAGGGGTGCCCGCACGTTGCAGATCGCGGCGGATGCTGCCGTAATGCACGCTCGCCTCGACGGGATAGTCGAGCAGTTCAAAGCGCGACAGGAACTCTTCCAGCGCGATCCTGTTCTCACTTGCGTGCGCGCTGTTGGCGACGCCGAATCGAAGCTCTGATACCGCGATCGCGGAGATGCAAATCTCGCCATGGGAACGGCCGGAAATCCGGCGCAATACCCGTTCGAATCCCGGACGCCGGTTGATCAGACAAATGCAGATATCCGTATCAAGCAGGACAAGCATCAGAACTTGCGATTTTGCGGCGGCGCATCTTCCCCGCGCCCGATAGCGCCATGGAAAGCCTGCACGACGCCCATTAGGTCGTCGAATGCATAGCGCCGCGGCAACAACAGCACGCCGCCCGCATGGCGTTTGACCATGACCTCGGTTTCATCAAAGCGAAATTCCTTAGGGAGGCGAACGGCCTGACTATTGCCGTGTTGAAAAATTTTCGCGGTTTTCATGGCCGGCTATTCGTGATAGATACGGATAATATATACATATTTTCTTGTCGGCGCCGTATCTTTTTGAATTTCAGCGAGTGGCGCGAAATCTTCCATTCAGCCTCGCCCTTGCCGACAGGACGCGCATGAGCGATGCTCACGTCGATATACACCCTCCCGCGCAAACGGGAACCGTGGTGTGTCCCGGGTTTGGCCGCGGCTTGGTCTAGAATCGGCATGACCATGAGTGCGCAAAAGCAGCAGATCCGTTTCTGCACCAGTGCCGACGGCACGCGCATTGCCTATGCCACAAGCGGCACCGGGCCGCCGCTGGTCAAAGTGGGCAATTGGCTATCCCACCTGGAGTTCGACTGGGAAAGTCCGGTGTGGCGCCACTGGCTGACGGAACTCTCGCGCGAGCACACGCTGGTGCGCTACGACGCGCGCGGCTGCGGACTCTCCGACTGGAAGGTCCCCGACCTGTCATTCGACGCCTGGTTGCAGGACCTGGAAACGGTCGTCGATGCGGCGCGCCTGGAGCGCTTCCCGTTGCTCGGACTGTCTCAGGGCGCGGCGATCGCCATCGCCTATGCCGTGCGGCACCCCGATCGGGTGAGCCACCTCGTCCTGCATGGCGGCTACGCCCGGGGTCGGCTTAAACGCAATCCGACACCAGCCGAGTTGAAGGAAACCGAAATGATGGTGGAACTGGCCGAGATCGGGTGGGGAAAGGAGAATCCCGCGTTCCGGCAATTTTTCACGACGCAGTTCATACCCGGCGGCACACCCGAGCAGCATCAGGCATTCAACGAACTGGAGCGCGTGTCCACCTCGCCGGAAAACGCCGCCCGCTTCATTCGCGTCCTGAATGACATCGATGTGACCGCGATTGCGCCCAAGGTCTCCTGCCCGGCGCTGGTGCTGCACGCGGACCGGGACGAGCGTGCGCCATTCGATGAAGGCCGCATGCTCGCGAGCCTGATCCCGGCCGCGCACTTCGTGCCGCTGAAGAGCCGCAATCACGTACTGATAGAGTCGGAGCCCGCCTGGGCAAACTGGCTCGACGCGGTGCGCACCTTTCTGCCGGCGAGCAGTCCGGCCGGCGGGCGTTTTGCCGATCTGAGTCCCCGCCAGCGCGAACTGGTGGAACTGATCGCGCAGGGCCGCGACAACGCGCAGATCGCCGCAACGCTCGGGTTGAGCGAAAAAACGGTGAAGAATCACATCACCAGCATTTTTTCGAAGCTCGAGGTGGAGAATCGCTCCCAGGCGATCGTGCTCGCCCGGCAAACAGGCTACGGCAACAAGCCCGGATAGCCCCTTCCCGGGTCATTGGGACCCCGGTCCCGGCCTTTCCTGCCCTGCAACGGCCCATCGGGACGCCGACCGGGACTTCAGACTCATGACCCTGCGCCCCCGTTTGCGGACAATGCAAAGCGTAGGCACCGCGACTATCGCGGTGAATCTGACCAGCGCGAAAAGGGGCACTCATGGAAACAAACCGGACGGGCGGAATCGGCACAGGGCTGCAGGGCAACGCGATTCGATTGAGCGCGCACCGCGAGGTGGCGCTCTATCAGCGCGGGGGCACGGCCTGGGTCGCGGAATTCATCGATGGCCGCGGCACTCTCCATACCGTGGGCGCCTGGTCCGCTTTCAAACACAACCGTAGCGCGCTGCGGCGGATCCAGGAAAGTGAAATCACACCATTGGCCGAGACCATGGCGGCGCGGATAGAGCGCCTGCACCTTCAGGATGAAGCATCGGGTGTAGCACCGGCGATTTTCGGCGTGCTGGCAGGCGCGTTCGCCCGGCTGAGGGAAATTGTCGGCGCAGACCGGCGATTTACTCCATCGCCAGCTTCGCGCCCCTGATTTGGTTCGCACACGACACCTGAGCCGGCGGGTCTGATCGGGAACGCCCGCACGACACCATCGTCATCCATGGGACGCGCCGGAACAACCTGCAGAACCCTACCGTTGCGGTACCGGACAAAGAGCTGATCGTCGACACCGGCGTCGCCGGTTCGGGCAAGCCCTCGCTGCTGTCCGACGCAGGCGCATCACAGCACCTGCCCGGGACCGAGCTACCGATATCAGCGACAATTTTTTGAATTTACTTAGCCAGATGCCCGTAATTTAGCTCTATACGAAGATTATTCGATCTATTTTTATATAATTTTTTCATCCACTCAGGCATACCAATCGCCGGGATTGACCTATACCAGGGCGGCACTCACGACGATACGCACACTCGTGCCCGCCGGTAAATCGTGGTCTGTCCCCGGATTACCAGAGAGTCTTCAATCCGGCGTCATGGTACGCAGGCAGGGCGCCGTCTTTGCTCACCAGCACCATCTGACGATGTATCGCCTGCCAGGCCAGCATCCGGTCGAATGGATCGCGATGCGCGACTCGCGGCAGCTTGTGGAAACTTGCCGCCTCTTCAGCCGACGGGCTGATCAGGTCCAATCCCATCCGCTGCGCGGCGGCGACCAGATCTTCCGGGCTCGCATTGTTGAGAACCAGTTTTCCGAGCGCGAACTTGAGAGAAATTTCCCAAAGGGTTACCGAGGACAGGCAGACGGTACTCGAGGTGTCGGTGATGATGTTGCGTGCGCGGCGACTCAGTTTTTCGGGAGAAAACAGCGCCCACAGGAAGGCGTGCGTATCCAGCAGATAGCTCATCCCTTGAGAAGTTCCTCGTCGCTCAAAGAGAAGCCTTCGGTCAGGACGAAGCTGCCTTTGCCTTTGAGCAAACCAAGCGGACGCTTTCCGGCGCCTGCGGCGAATTCCGCATAAGGCACCAGCGCGGCCACGCGCTGCTTCTTGCGCCCGTAACAGACAATGATGGATTCCCCCGCCCGGACCGCGGTCAGAATATCGGAAAATCCGGCTTTCAATTCGCCGATAGTCAGAGTGCGCATGCCGACCTCCGTAAAGTAGATCTCATTGTTGCATATCATGACAAGTTGTCAAGATATGGCATTGCTGCCGGCGCCGGGAATCCGCTTAGCCGTTACACCGTTACAATAACGGCAGCGAGCACGCACCGGAAACGTCCCGGTTCACCGGGAAACGACGCTTCCATCGTTCCATGGCCGCTGTCGCCAGCACCACGCGAAAGCCAAAATGAATAAACCCGAGCGCCTGCAGGAAGCCATCGTCATCCATGGGGCGCGCCAGAACAACCTGAAGAACCTGACCGTCGCGGTGCCGACAAACGAGCTGATCGTCGTCACCGGCGTCTCCGGTTCGGGCAAGTCCTCGCTGGTGTTCGACACCCTGTATGCGGAGGGCCAGCGGCGCTATGTCGAGACCTTCTCGCCGTATGCGCGCCAGTTCCTTGATCGCATGGACAAGCCGCAGGTGGACCGCATCGACGGCATTCCGCCGGCGATTGCCATCGACCAGACCAATCCGGTGCGCACCTCGCGCTCCACGGTCGGTACCATGACCGAATTGAACGATCACGTGAAGCTGCTGTTCGCGCGCGCCGCGCAGCTTTTCTGCCGCGGGTGCGGCAACCAGGTCAGCCGCGATTCCCCGGAAACCATTTACGAAGCGCTGGCCGCGCGCGCCAGGACAGCGGGCGATCCGCGACTGATCATCACCTTTCCCGTCACTGTCCCGCAGAACTTCACCGAGGAGGAAGTGCTGCAGTTGCTGCGAGCACAGGGCTACGACCGCATCCATTCGCGCTCGGAGGGGCACGCTACCGCGCGCCCCGCGGCGCGCGGCGGCGCGCGCAAGAAAGGCAAAGCGGCGAAGGGTGAAAAGGCCGGGGACAGCGCCGCGGCGCCCGGCAGCGGCACACTGATCGAAATGGTGCAAGACCGGCTGCGTCTGGGCAGTGCCGAACGCGCGCGCGTCATCGAGGGTATCGAAGCGGCGCTGAAGGTCGGCCAGGGCAAGGTGAATGTGCATGTTCAGGCGGAGCCCGCGCCGGAGATCGCTGGGGAACCCGCGGCGGGAACGGCGGCCGGGACCGGCGCCGCATCGCCGACCGCATGGAAATTTTCCTCGCATCTGCATTGCGCCGATTGCGACATCGACTACGCCGACCCGACGCCCTCGCTGTTCTCGTTCAATTCGCCCATCGGCGCCTGCGAGGCCTGCCGCGGCTTCGGCCGGGTGATCGGCATCGACTATGGCCTGATCGTTCCCGACGAATCGAAGACGCTGGCGCAGGGCGCAATCCGGCCGTGGCAGACGCCGAGTTTTCACGAGTGCCAGGACGACATCGGGAAATACGCGAAGCTGCGCGGCATCCCGCTCAGCGTACCGTTTCGCGACCTGACACCCGAACAGCGCGCCTGGGTGCTGGAAGGCGAGCCGGGATGGGTGAGCTGGCGCAAATCCTGGCCCGGCGTGTGGTACGGCGTGGCGCGGTTTTTCAAGTGGCTGGAAACCAAGTCCTACAAGATGCACGTGCGGGTGCTGCTGTCCAAGTACCGCGCCTATACACCCTGCGACACCTGCGGCGGCGCGCGCCTCAACCCGGCGGCGCTGCTGTGGCGCGTCGGCAGCCGCGCGGATGCGGACCGGGTTTTCAACGCACGGCTCCATGACTCCGGCAATGACGACCGCGCCCCGGCAGGCGCAAGCAATACCTCCGGCAAGTACAAACGCTACACGCCACGCGGCATCCGCTTCGGCGAAGACAAACTCGCGCAACTGCCCGGCTTGACGGTGCACGACCTGATGCTGCTGCCCATCGATCGCTGCCGCACCTTCATCGACGGACTGCATCTCAACGGAGATTCGCCCTCGGGCGCAGCCGCGCCAGCGGAAGCAGCCGCGACCGCAGGCATGCCGCTCGCGCGACGGAAAACCAGCAACATCGACGAAGCCACCGGCCTGCTGCTCACCGAAGTGCGGGCGCGGCTGCGCTACCTCGAGGAGGTCGGCCTGGGCTATCTCACCCTGGACCGCCAGTCGCGCACCCTCTCCGGCGGTGAAGTGCAACGCATCAACCTCACCACGGCGCTGGGCACGTCACTCGTCAACACGTTGTTCGTCCTCGATGAACCGTCGATCGGACTGCACCCGCGCGACATGGGCCGCGTCATAGCCGTGATGCAGCGGCTGCGCGACGCCGGCAATTCGCTGGTGGTGGTGGAACACGATCCGCAGATCATGTTCGCCGCCGACCGCATCATGGACATGGGCCCGGGGCCCGGCGAGCGCGGCGGCGAAGTGGTGTTCTTCGGCACGCCGGACGAATTGAAGGCATCGGACACGCTCACCGCCGCTTATCTGTCGGGGCGCCGTCGCGCCGACGGACGCGAGCGTCCGGGCGTTAACGAACGCGAGCTTGCGGGCGTTAACGAACGCGAGCGTCCGGGCGTTAACGAGCGCGAGCGTCCGGGTGCCGACGGACGCGAGCGTCCGGGCGTTGACATGCGCGAGAGTCGGGGCATGAAATCGCGCGGGTCCTCGAGCGCCGCGATTCCTCCTCTCGATTCTGCGGTAGTGCTCGCGGCGGCTGACACGATCTCATTGCTCGGCGTCAGCGAACATAACCTGAAATCGGTCGATGCCGTAATCCCGCTGGCGTGCCTGGTGTGCATCACCGGTGTCTCCGGCTCGGGCAAATCGACCCTGGTGCAGGACGTGCTCCATGCGGCGCTGCGCAAGGCCAAGGGCCAGCCCACGGAAACCCCGGGCGTCTTTCGCGAACTGCGCGGCCACGAATTGATCGAGGACGTGGTGATGGTCGATCAGACACCGATAGGCCGCACGACGCGGTCCAACCCGGCAAGCTACGTCGGCGCCTGGGACGCGATACGCAACATCTTCGCCCGCGCGCCGCTCGCCACGGAACGCCAGTACACGCCGGGCACGTTCAGCTTCAACTCCGGGAACGGGCGTTGCCCGGCCTGCGGCGGCAACGGCTTCGAGCACGTGGAGATGCAGTTTCTCTCCGACGTCTATATCCGCTGCCCCGACTGCAACGGCCGGCGCTTCCGTGCCGAGGTGCTGGAGGTGACGATAGAAGGCAGCGGCGCGGCGACGGCTGGCAAATCGATCGCCGACGTGCTCGACCTGACGGTGTCGGAGGCGATCGCGTATTTCCGCGACCACCCCGAGGTGCAGGCGGCGCTGCTGCCGCTCGCAGACGTCGGCCTGGAATACCTGCGCCTCGGCCAGCCGGTGCCGACCTTGTCGGGCGGTGAAGCGCAGCGGTTGAAACTGGCGAAGCACCTGGTGGAAGCTGCGTCGCAAGTGATCCCCAAGCGCGCGCGCGGTTTTACGATTGCCTCGCAAGCTTCCCCTCACCCTGGCCCTCTCCCGGCGGGAGAGGGAACACACCGGGGACGAGGGCCGCAGGCTTCTCCCCTTCCGGCGGGAGATCGAGTACATCGGGGAAGCGTTCCGCAGGCTTCTCCCCTCCCGGCGAGAGATGGAGTACATCGGGGACGAGGGCCGCAAGCTTCTCCCCTCCCGGCGGGAGAGGGAGTACATCGGGGAAGCGTGCCGCAAGCTTCTCCCCTTCCGGCGAGAGATGGAGTACATCGGGGAAGCGTGCCGCAGGCTTCTCCCCTTCCGGCGAGAGATGGAGTACATCGGGGAAGCGTGCCGCAAGCTTCTCCCCTCGCGGCGAGAAAGGGAATACACCGGGGGCGAGTGCCGCAAATCTCCCCTCTCCCGCTGGGAGAGGGGCCGGGGGTGAGGGAGAGCGCTCGCGGCAAACTGTTCCTTTTCGACGAACCCACCACCGGTCTGCACTTCGACGACGTGGCGCGTTTGCTGCGCGCGTTTCGCCAGCTTATCGCCGCAGGCCATTCGCTGGTGGTGATCGAACACAACCTGGACGTGATCCGCGCCTCCGACTGGATCATCGACCTCGGGCCCGAAGGCGGCGATGCCGGCGGTGAAATCGTCTGTAGCGGCACGCCGCCGGCGGTAGCCGCCCATCCGACTTCGCACACCGGGCAGGCGCTGCGTCTTTACGAAGCGGCGTTGACACAACCGGACGGCATCGCGCTGCATGCGGTTGCCGCCTCCGGAGAACCGCCGGCCGTCTACCGTGCCCGTGGCAATGAAGCTATCTCCATCCACAATGCGCGCGAGCACAACCTGCGCATCGACGACCTGGAGATCCCGCGCAACCAGTTCACCGTGGTAACCGGCGTTTCCGGGTCCGGCAAATCGACGCTCGCGTTCGACATCGTCTTCGCCGAAGGGCAGCGCCGTTATCTGGAATCGCTCAACGCCTATGCGCGCCAGTTCGTGCAGCCCAGCTCCAAGCCCGACGTGGATGCGATCTTCGGCATACCGCCGACGGTGGCGATAGAGCAGCGCACCAGCCGCGGCGGCAGAAAGAGCACCGTCGCCACCCTCACCGAGATCTACCACTTCCTGCGCCTGCTGTACGTCAAGCTCGGCACGCAACATTGCCCGGATTGCATGGTGGCGATAGAACCGCAGAGCGAGGACGCCATCGTCGCGCGCCTGTTGCGCGATTACGCAGGCACTCGCGTCGGCCTGATGGCGCCGCTGGTGATGAACCGCAAAGGCTATTACACCGACCTCGCCAAGTGGGCGCTGGGCAAGGGCTACACCCATCTGCGCGTCGACGGTGAATTCCTGCCGACGGCGAAATGGCCGCGCCTCGACCGGTTTCGCGAGCACACCATCGAGCTGCCCGTGGCCGACGTGCGCGTTGCGCCCGATAACGAGCCCGCACTGCGGGCGGCGCTGTCGCGCGCCCTCGATCTCGGGAAGGGCGTGGTGCATGTGCTCTCTCCGCTGGAGCGCATGGAGGAAAAAATCAAGGCGGCAGGCGCGAACGCATCGCGCGTGGAAGTCGATCTCGACCAGGTGGCGTTCTCCACCAAGCGCGCCTGCCCTTCGTGCGGCAAGAGCTATGCGGAACTCGATCCGCGGCTGTTTTCGTTCAACTCGCGCCACGGCTGGTGCAACGTCTGCTACGGCACCGGACTGAAACTCACCGGCTTCGACGAGGAGCAATCCGGCGAGGAAGTGTGGTGGAACGAATGGTTCGAGGGCCAGGCCGATCCCTGCGACGGCTGCGGCGGCAAGCGGCTCAACCGCGAGGCGCTGGCGGTGCGCTACCTCGATCGATCCATCTCGGACCTGGTCGCGCTGCCGATAGCGCAACTGGAAAACGTGGTGCGCGGGATGCAACTGGAAGGGCGCGACGCGGAGATCGCGCGCGACATCGTCGCCGAGCTCAAATCGCGCCTGGCGTTCCTCAATGAAGTCGGTCTGTCGTACCTGTCGCTGGACCGCTCCGCGCCCACGTTGTCGGGCGGCGAGGCGCAGCGCATCCGGCTCGCCGCGCAACTCGGCTCCAACCTGCGCGGCGTCTGCTACATCCTCGACGAACCGACCATAGGGTTGCACCCGCGCGACAACCAGGTGCTGCTGGCCACCCTGGAAAAACTGCAGGCGAAAGGCAACACCTTGCTGGTGGTGGAGCACGACGAGGACACCATACGCCGCGCCTCGCATGTCATCGACCTCGGGCCCGGCGCTGGCAAGCAGGGCGGACGCATCACGGCACAAGGCTCCGCCGCGGACCTGATGGAGAACCCCGATTCCGTCACCGGGCGCTTCCTCAGGAACCCGTTGCTGCATCCGCTGCACCCCAACCGCCCGGTGGACCGCAACACGCCCGCCATAGACATCATCGGCGCCAACCTGCACAACCTGCACAACGCCAATGCGCGCGTGCCGCTGGGCCGGCTGAGCGTCGTCACCGGCGTCTCGGGCTCGGGAAAATCCACGCTCGCGCGCGACGTGCTGTTCCATAATCTCGCGCACCGGGTCGCGCAGATGCGCCTGCGGCCCTCGGCCCGCAAGGAAGGCCCGGCCGCGGGCTGCCGCGAAATCCGCGGCTGGGAATCGATAGGCCGGGTGCTGGAGGTGGACCAGACGCCGATCGGCAAGACGCCGCGCTCCTGTCCGGCGACCTACGTCGGCTTCTGGGATGCAATCCGGCGCCTGTTTGCGGATGCCAACGAGTCGCGCATCCGCGGCTGGACCGCCTCGCGCTTCTCCTTCAACACCGCCGGCGGACGCTGCGAGGCCTGCGAGGGCCAGGGCGTGAAGAAAATAGAAATGAGCTTCCTGCCCAACGTGAAAGTGCTCTGCGACAGTTGCGGCGGAGCGCGCTTCAACCCCGAGACGCTCGCGGTGAAGTGGAAGGGCAAGTCGATCGGCGACGTGCTGGGGATGAGCGTCGACGAGGCGGTGGATTTTTTCTCGGCGCACCCGTCTACACACCACGCGCTGCGCCTGCTGCAGGACGTGGGCCTGGGCTACCTGACCTTGGGCCAGCAGAGTCCCACCCTGTCTGGGGGCGAGGCGCAACGCATCAAGCTCGTTACCGAACTCAGCAAGGTGCGGCTGGGTCCGCAAGCGAATGTCGCATCGCAACCGGGACAAATAGTCGCCGCATCCCGGCCGGGACAATTAGACGCCGCGTCCCGACCGGGACGCGCGGGGGCCGTTGCCGCGACGCTGTACGTACTCGACGAGCCCACTGTCGGCCTGCACATGGCCGACGTGGAACGCCTGATACGCGTGCTGCACCGACTGGTGGACGCAGGCAACACCGTGGTGGTGATCGAACACAACCTCGACGTCATCGCCGATGCCGACTGGATCATCGACCTCGGGCCGGAAGGCGGCGACGGCGGCGGACGGGTGGTGGCGCAGGGGGCGCCCCTTGCACTGGTGCAAGGATCAAACAGGTCACTGGTGCAAGGATCAAATAGGTCGCTGGTGCAAGGCTCGAATGGATCACCGGCTCAAGGTTCAGCGAAACGTCCGCTGAAGACTGCGCTGCAATCGCACACTGCCGATTACCTGGCGGAGTTCCTCAAGGAACGCAGCCGCCCTGCAGCGGTATGAATCAACAGGTGTATACAGAGTGGGAAACTGCCGCTGCATGAGGGCATACTCTCAAGGCTAGCGTCATGGCATCCGACTCGCGAGCAGCGCGTTGATCAGTCCCGGGGGTCGGATTCACGACCATATTGACCTCCTATTTCTCAAGTCAGCGCCAATGTGGTGATGCGCGTTATAGGCGTATGACCGAATTCCGTTTGCTGAAGTTCAGGCGTCAGTTTACAATTCATTCACATTTTATACTTTGTAAACTTACGGGGTAGGAACCAACCATGATTGCCGACCGCGTGAGGCTGGCCCGGCGCAAGGCCGGGTATTCGCTGCGGGATCTGTCCGCCGCCATGGATGAGAAGGTCACGCCGCAAGCCATCGGCAAGTACGAGCGTGGCGAAAGTACGCCCAGTTCCGGGGTGCTGCTGGCGCTCGCAAAAGCGCTCGGGGTGTCGCTCGCCTATCTGCTCGATACGCAGGGAATAGCGCTGTCGGGCGTGGAATTTCGCACCAAGGCAAATACCAGTGCCCGGGATCGCGCCAACGTCGAGACCGAAGTCCTGGAGTGGATCGAACGCTATTTGCAGATCGAGCGGGTGCTTGATCTCGACAGCGCGCGCTGGCATTGCCCGGTAGCCAGGCCGCGCAAGCTCAGCGATCCTGGTGATGCGGAAAAACTGGCCGAGGACGTGCGGGAGAAATGGAAATTGGGCCTTGATCCCATTCCCGACATGACCGAGTTGCTGGAGGAAAAGGGCCTGAAGGTATTGACCGTACCCTTGCCGGAGCGTGTTTCCGGGTTTACCTGCCTGGTGAAGCGACCGGACGAACAGGCTGAGTTGCCGGTCATTGTCGTGAACAGCAATTTTCCGCTTGAACGCCGGCGACTGACTCTGGCGCATGAGCTTGCACACCGCCTGATCGACACCGACAGCCTTTCAGACCGGCATGAAGAAAAGGCCGCCACGGTATTCGCGGGGGCATTCCTCGTCCCCCGTCAGCATTTGCAGCGCGAGGCCGGCAAGCATCGCAATGCGCTCGGGTACAAGGAGCTGATCGAACTCAAGCGACTTTATCGGGTTAGCGGATCCGCGCTGCTGATGCGGCTTCAGCAAGCAGGGGTAATCAGCGAGGCCATCCTCATCTACGCCTTCCAGTCCATCGCACGTGGCTGGCGCACCCGGGAACCCGAGGAACTCGAAGCACCGAAGGAACGGGGGCAGCGGGAGCGTGCCTGCCGCTTTGAGCGACTTTGCTACCGTGCGCTGGCGGAGGGATTTATTTCCCTGGCCAAGGCAGCAGAGCTTCTTCGATTACCGGTCCCGGAAGTGGAAGCGGGATTGAAAGGGCCACCCAGTGGCGCCGCGGGTCGTAATCAGTGACAAGTTGTCTCATCGATCTGCGCAAAACAGCGCTGCTCGACGCTTTCCTGCGCTTGCCGTTTGAAATGCTGATCCCCAACACGCTTTTCGAGGAAGAACTCCTCAAGTTCACGGATGCCCAGAAAAGGGCGCTTGTGCAGGGTGGGCTCAAGGTTGTCGACCTGCCAGGGGAGAGCGTGCTTCGTGCCCGCGTGGTCGTGGCAGCAATGCCGCACCTGAGCATCCACGATGGTTTTGCTTATGCACTGGCGGAGCAGCACCCGGGTTGCATACTTCTCACCGGGGACGGCGCCCTTCGCCAATTTGCGCCGAAGCAGGGTATCGAGGTTCACGGTGTGCTGTGGGTCATCGATGAATTGCATGCCCACGGGTGCAGCCGAGCGGAAACCCTGCTGATCGCGCTACGGGCCATGGCCAAAGACCCGACCGTGCGCCTGCTGGCGAAGGATCTCGCCGCTTACATTAATCGCTACGCGGGCAAGTCCAGATGACCCGGGAGAGTGTCCCTGCCTCTTGACCTGTATTCCGTATCGGAGTTCTGCTGCGTTCTGCTGCTTTCTTCATATAAATGTTTGCGCGATACTGCGTGCGTCTTTTCGTTAAATGGCGGTGCGCGGCGAAAACCGCCCGCGCGACCCGCAGAAAGGGAGCCAGTTGCGCGCGGCGGCAACTGCGGACAAGACGCTGTCGGTGACCGTCAGCATCGGCGTCGCCGACCGCGACAGGCTGGAAATCCCGCCGGCCGCGGTGCTGCGCGCCGCCGACGAGGCGCTGTATCGCGCCAAGGGTGGGGGAAGAAATCGGGTGTGCCACTAGCTTGCCGGTGCATGATCGCAGCCTGAAAGCGAGCATCGCATCGACTTGCGGACCCTTTCCATGACGGGCGATGACAGCGCATTGCCGCAAGGCCTCCGCTGCGCGTAACATGCAGCGTCCCCACCCTTTGAAAGCCACGCCATGTCCGGACCCGCCGCCGCCGCAGGATCACCCAACAAGGATCTCGCCACCCAAATCTTCGTCGAACTGATAGGCCGCGCATTTCTGCGCGTGGACAACGTCGCCGTGATCAAGCCCGACCCCACCGACCTCGCGCGTCTCAGCTTCAAGCTGGCGGCGGATTTCGCGGTAATCGAGGCGGAAGCGAAAGCGGACGCCGGCCCGAAAAACATCGGCTATGACGTCAGCAAACTCGACCTGAGCAGTCTGTAGGATTTTCTTGCGCGCGCGCTCCGCGCTCGCAAGCGCTCGTGCCGCGCGCAAAACACGGAACAGAAAACAGAAGCCGTCATCACCGGCGGGCTTCGTCTTTTGCGCAACGCTCCTTGATAAAGCACCCGCAGCCGGTGGCTTCGTGTATAGTGCGCGCCAAGGTTTGCGGTTTCGCTTCATCCGGTTAGCGTCCCAGCCTCTTCGCGGTCCCTCTCAAGTTCCCGAACTTCTCAATGCAGTAACGTTGCCTGTACCGGTATGGAAGGCCAAGTCCTTCCCCAGGCGACATCAGGAGATTCTCATCACTACGTCGTTCCAGAATCTCGGCCTTACGGCCGAGCTGCTCCGTGCTGTCACCGAGCAAGGCTATACCATTCCCACTCCGATCCAGGCGCAGGCGATTCCAGTCGTGCTCGCGGGCAAGGACCTGCTGGGCGCCGCCCAGACCGGCACCGGCAAGACCGCCGGCTTCACCCTGCCGATGCTGCAACTACTGGGCCGCGAGCAGGGTGCCGCGCAGTCCACCGCAACCCGCCATCCGCGCGCGCTGGTGCTCGTGCCCACGCGTGAACTCGCCGCGCAGGTGCAGGACAGCGTGCGCGTCTACGGCCGCTACGTGAAACTGCGCTCGACCGTGATCTACGGCGGCGTGGGATTCACGCCCCAGGCCACCGAACTGCGCCGCGGCATCGACATCGTCGTCGCTACCCCGGGCCGGCTGCTCGATCACGTGCAGCAACGCACCATCGACCTGCGCCACATCGAAATCCTGGTGCTGGACGAAGCCGACCGCATGCTCGACATGGGCTTTCTTCCCGACATCCGCCGCATCCTCGCGCTGCTGCCGGCGAAGCGGCAGAACCTGCTGTTCTCGGCAACGTTCTCCGACGATATCCGCAGGCTGGCGGGCACCTTCCAGCACGATCCGGTAACCGTCGAGGTCGCGCGCCGCTACGAGCCGATCGAGCTGATCACGCAGGTGGTCCACCCGGTCGACAAGGACCGCAAGCGCGAACTGCTGTCGCACCTGGTGAATACCAACAACTGGCAGCAGGTGCTGGTGTTCACCAAGACCAAGCACGGCGCCAACCGGCTGACCGAGCAGTTGGGACACGACGGCATCCAGGCGGAGGCGATACACGGCAACAAGAGCCAGCCGGCGCGCACCCGCGCGCTGAAGCGCTTCAAGGACATGGAACTGCAGGTGCTGGTTGCGACCGACATCGCGGGGCGCGGCATCGACATCAATGCGCTGCCGCACGTGGTCAATTACGACCTGCCGCACGTTCCCGAGGATTACGTGCACCGCATCGGCCGCACTGGCCGAGCCGGCACCGCAGGCGAGGCCGTTTCACTGGTTTGCGGCGAAGACCGGCCGCTGCTGAACGCCATCGAGCGCCTCATCGCGCGCCAGATCGACCAGCGCGTGATCGCCGGATTCGAACCGACAGGCCGCATCAGTGCGGGCGGCAATGCAAACGCGAACGCCCGCGCGCCGCGCTCGGCGCCGCGCCACAATGCCAATGGGGCGCGCTACGGGGAAGCGCGCCGTCCGCAGCAAAGCCAGGGGCGTCCGGAACAAAGCCAGAGGCGCACAGAACAGGGCCAAAGGCGCACAGAACAGGGCCAGAGGCGCACAGAACAGGGCCAGAGGCGCACAGAACAGGGCCAGAGGCGTACGGAACAGGGCCAGGGGCGCAGCGAGCAACGTTACGCCAGGCCGCAGCAGCATCATGAAGCCACGCGCGAGGACCGCATTCGCCAGGAGCAATCGCGCGGCAACGTCGCGGCTTCCCCGGTGCGCGACGAGCGGCCGCACGAAGTGCGCTCAGGCAACCAGGAACGTCCGCCGCAACTGCGCCAGGCGCAGCCGGCAAGGCCGCGTCAGGTGCCGGTGCTGTTCGGCGGCGCGCCGCGCAAAGCCGCATAACGCCAAAGTCGCGAAACACCAAAGTCGCGCAGCACCAAAGTCGCGTAGCACCTTCCGGCCCGATCCCGGGTCGCATGAAAACCGCCCGCAGCGCGTTGCTGCAGGGCGGTTTTTTTTGCTTCGTGCAAACCGAACGCGATCAATTTCCCCTGCGGGCCGCAGGATTGTTCACCAGCACGATCCCGCCGGCCACCAGCACCGCCGCAATCGCGAACATTGGCGTCAACGGTTCGGACAGCACGATCACACCCGCTGCGACGCCGAAAAGCGGTGTGAGAAATGAAAACACCGACAGCCGGCCGGCAAGATACCGGGTCAGCATCCAGAACCACGCCAGATAGCTTGCGAATCCGATCACCACGCTTTGAAACAGCAGGCTGCCCATCGCCAGCGGTGTGATGCGAATGATGCCGGGCTCACCCATCAGCAACGACCCGCACAGCAGTACCACGGCGGACACGCCGAGTTGATAGAACAGGGTCTTCGCGGCACTGATGGAAGCGAGCCGCGTGCTGCGTATCAGCACCGTGGTCGCGCCCCAGAACACGGCCCCCAGCACGCCGCACACATCGCCTGCCAGCGTGCCGCGCGCCATCTGGAAGCCGTCGGCGAAGGCCACCACGATGCCGCCGAAGGCAAGCAGCATACCGGTCCACTGCCTGCGGTCGAGCCGCTCGCTCGGCACCAGCCATTGCAGGCCCAGGGCAGTTACGCACGGCGACAGATAGACGAACACCACCATGCGCGAGGCATCGGTCCACGCCAGCCCGGTGTAGACGAAGAGGATCTCTGCGGCGAACAGCAGCCCCGCGATCGTTCCGGCAAGCAACGTGCCGTCGCGGCCGAACAGCGCGATGCCGCGCATCAGCGCCCAACCCATCAGCAGTATCGCGGCGATGGCCGAGCGCAGGCCGGCCTGCATCAACGCCGAAATGTCGGGCGCGGCAAGCTTGATCGCGACATGGCCGCAGCCCCAGATCAGGCACAGCAGCACCATCACCACGACGGCCTGCCCGTCCAGCGCCTTGCGTTCACCGCTCATGGCGCGATAATAACCCGCTGCGACTTGGCGACAACGCGCGGCATTCGAGCCCGCGCCCGCAGCCGATTACGCCCCCAATGCGACACCCGTTTCAATTCACGCACCCAACCGGACTTCCGCAATGCGCGATCCCACGCCCAACCTGACTTACCTCAAAGACTACACGCCGCCTGCGTTCCTCATTCCGCGGGTCGAACTGGAATTCGACTTGCACGAGGACTACGCGCTCGTCTGCGCGCAGCTCTCGATGGAGCGCAATCCGAAAGCCGCGAACCCAAACGCGCCGCTGGTGCTGGATGGCGAGGCGCTCGCGCTCGAATCGATCGCCATCGACGGCCGCACGCTCGCGCCGGCCGAGTACCAGGTCGGCGCCACCCAACTGACCATCCACGCGCCGCCGCCGCGCTTCATCCTCGAAACCCGGGTGCGCATTTGCCCGCGCGAGAATGCCGCGCTCTCCGGCCTGTACGCGTCGGCCGCGGGATTCTTCACGCAGTGCGAGGCGCAGGGCTTCCGCCGCATCACCTGGTTCCTCGATCGCCCCGACGTGATGTCCGTCTACAGCACGCTGATACGGGCGGACCGCGCCCGCTACCCGGTGCTGCTATCGAACGGCAATTTTTCGGGCGGTGGCCAAGACGCAGGCGGGGACGCCGCGCGCCACTGGGCGAAATGGGCCGATCCGTTTCCCAAACCGTCCTATCTGTTCGCGCTGGTCGCGGCGAAGCTCGACGTGCTGGAGGACCGGTTTGTCACCGCTTCGGGGCGGACGGTGCGCCTTGCCATCTATGTCGATCCGGGCAAGCTGGACCAGTGCGGATTCGCGATGGCGGCACTGAAGAAATCGATGCGCTGGGACGAACAGGTGTTCGGCCTGGAGGTCGACCTCGACCAGTACATGATCGTCGCGGTGGGTGATTTCAACATGGGGGCGATGGAGAACAAGGGCCTCAACATTTTCAACACCAGGTACATCCTGGCGCGCCCCGACACCGGCACCGACACCGACTTCCTCAACATCGACCGGGTGGTGGCGCACGAATATTTCCACAACTGGACCGGCAACCGCGTCACCTGCCGCGACTGGTTTCAGCTGTCGCTGAAGGAAGGCCTCACCGTGTTCCGCGACCAGGAATACGGCGCCGACATGTATTCGCGCCCGGTGGAGCGCATCCGCGAAGTGCGCAGCCTGCGCACGGTGCAGTTCGCCGAGGACGCCGGCCCGATGGCGCACCCGGTGCGCCCCGCTGCGTATATGGAAATCAGTAATTTTTACACCGCCACCATCTACGAAAAAGGCGCCGAAGTGGTGCGCATGATACACACCCTCATCGGCGCGCCCGCCTTCCGGCGCGGCATGGACCTGTACTTTCAGCGCCACGACGGGCAGGCGGTGACCACCGATGACTTCGCCCAGGCAATGGCGGATGCCTCCGGCGTCGACCTCGCGCAGTTTCGCCGCTGGTACGAACAGGCCGGCACACCGCTGCTGGAAGTGCAGGGCGATTACGATCCGACCTCAAAGCGCTACACGCTGTCCGTGACGCAATCCTGCCCACCCACGCCCGGGCAGGCGGAAAAGCTGCCGTTTCACATTCCGCTCGCGGTCGGATTGCTGGATGCGGACGGGCGCGACATGCTCCTGCAGATGCAAGGCGAGGCGCCCGGCAACGCGGCAGCGCGTCCGGGCGCCATCACGCGCGTGCTGTCGGTGACACAGGCGGCGCAATCGTTCGTCTTCGAAGGCGTGGCGACGCCTCCCGTGCCGTCGCTAGCGCGCGGTTTCTCCGCGCCCGTCGTGCTGCATTTCGATTACGACGAAGCGGCGTTGACGCACTTGATGGCGCACGACTCTGACGCCTTCAACCGATGGGAGGCCGGGCAGCGGCTGGCCACCGGCATACTGCTGCGCGCCGCGGAGAGGATAAGCAGTGGCGGCAGGGCGCCGGACGCACCCGCGGCGTTCATCGCAGCCTGCGCGCGCATCCTGCGGGACGGACCGGCCGATCCGGCGTTCGCCGCCGAAGCGCTGACCCTGCCCGCGGAGAGCTATCTCGCCGAGCAGATGGCGGTGGCCGATCCGGATGCGATTCACGCGGCGCGCGACGGGCTGCGGCGCGCGCTCGCAGAACAGCTGAAACCGGCGCTGCTTGAGGCTTATCACTCCCATGCCTTGCCCGGCGCCTACTCGCCGGATGCCGTAGCGGCGGGCAAACGCGCGTTGCGCAACCTCGCGCTGGCGTTGCTCATGGAACTCGATGATCCTGCGTTACGCGCGCTGGCGGTGCAACAGTTCGACCGCGCCGACAACATGACCGACGCCATGGCGGCGCTGGTGGCGCTCGCCAACTGCGACTGCCCCGAGCGCGCCGGTGCACTCGACCGGTTCTACGAGAAATGGGCGGGCGAGCCGCTGGTAGTGGACAAGTGGCTGGCGGTGCAGGCCAGCTCACGACTGCCTGGCACGCTCGCCGAAGTGCAGCGGCTGGCGGCGCATCCGGCCTTCAACCTGCGCAATCCGAACAAGGTGTACGCATTGATCGGCGGATTTCGCGGCAACGCCATTCATTTCCACGCGGCGAACGGATCGGGTTATGACTTCGTGGCCGATCAGGTGATCGCGCTCGACAGCTTCAACCCGCAGATAGCGGCGCGTCTCGCGCGCGGCTTCGACCGCTGGAAGAAATTCGACGCAGGCCGCCAGGCGCACGCCCGCGCCGCGCTCGCGCGCATCCGCGACAACAGCGCGCTATCGAAGGACGTGACGGAGATCGTCAGCCGTTCGCTGGGCTGAGTATCGCAGCGTGTCCCGTAGCAGGCGTTGGTTAGAGGTGAGCGCAGCGAACCCCAACAGCAGCTGCCTGATGCGATGCCATGCGAGGCTGGCCCCTTTTCCCTACAATAGGCAGGCTCGCCAAGGGGGATGATCGGATTTCACCGCATCGCCGCGAGACCTGCCGCATGAGCGGATGAGCACACAGAGGCGGCGCGGTTTTCAATGATCAACCATTCACTTACGGCGCCGGCCATCCGCTTCACCATGCGAACTGCCGCACTTGCCCTCGCCGCGTTCACGGCCGGATGCGCCAACCATGCCGGGCTCCACACCCGTGCGGTCATCGGCGACGCCAACGCGCTGGCGGTGGAACGTCAGTTCGCCGAACTGGGCATGACGCAGCAGGCAGCCGCGCCACCACCAGGATCCGCGCAGTCTTCCCCGCATTCTTCCCCGCAGTCTTCCACGCAGTCTTCCGCGCTGCCTTTCATTTTGTCGCCGGCCGCATGGCCGGCAAGCGACTGGTGGGCTGGTTTCGGCGACCCGCAACTCGGCGTGCTGATCGAAGAAGCGCTCGCCGGCAGTCCCACGGTGCGCAGCGCAGCGGCGCGCCTGGATCGCGCCGTCGCCTTGGTCAACATCGCAGCGGCGAACTTCGGCTTGCAGGCCGGCGCGCGCGTGGACAGCACCCGACAGCGCCTGTCGCAATACGGCCTGGTGCCGCCGCTGTACGCGGGCAGCTGGATCACGCAGAACAGCGCGCTCGTCAGCCTGCGCTATGAATTCGACTTCTGGGACCGCAACCGCGCCGCCTGGGACAGCGCCATGGGCCAGGCGAAGGCAAGCGAAGTCGATGGCCATGCCACGCGTCTGCTGCTCTCGGTCGGCGTGGCGCAGGCCTATGTACAGTTGCAGCGCGCCCATGAACAACTCGACGTGGCGCGCGCGCTGCTCGCACAGCGCCAGGCGGTCTTCGACCTGACACGAAAACGACTTGCAGCGGGGCTCGACTCGCGTATCGAAGTGAAGCAGGCGGAAAGCGCGCTCCCCGCGGCACGCGAGTCCATGCTACAGATAGAGGAAACGATCGCGCTGACCCGCAACCAGCTGGCGGCGCTGCTCGGCAAGGGGCCGGACCGGGGGATGACGGTGAGCCGCCCGCAACTGGCGCTGGCCGGTCCGGTCGCGCTGCCCTCCAGCCTGCCGGCCGATCTGCTGGGGCGCCGCCCCGACCTGATTGCACAGCGCTGGCGCGCCGAGGCCGCTCGCCATGAGATCGCCGCGGCCACCGCGCAGTTCTATCCGAATGTGAATCTCGCCGCCTTCGTCGGCATTCAAAGCCTGGGTTTCGCCAACCTGCTCAATGCGGGCAGCATCGTAGCGGGCGCGGGTCCGGCATTGCGCCTGCCGATATTCGAATCGGGCGGACTGCGCGGCAACCTCGCGGCGAAAAACGCGGAATTCGACGTCGCGGTCGAGCAGTACAACCAGAGCCTGGTGGAGGCGCTGCGCGAAGTGGTCGACCAGCTTGCATCGATGCGCTCGGTGGCCGCGCAGCGCATCGAACTGAAAACAGCCTTTGCCACAGCAAGCGAAGCGTGGGAACTCGCCCTCGCCCGCTATCGCGCCGGATTGGGGAATTTCCTGCAGGTGCTGGTCGCCGAAGCGCAGTTGCTCGCGCAAAAGAATTTCGAGGCCGAGTTGCGCGCGCGCGAATTCGCGCTCGCCATCAATCTGATCCGCGCGCTCGGCGGCGGCTATCGCGACAGCCCGGCAAGCGATCCGGCCCGGCAATCCGGCGCGGACGGCCCGGCACAGGCAAGGAACGTGAATTGAGCAGCGAATCACTGGATGAGGCCCTGGGTGACGCATCGCCCGAATCGCTGCAGAACACGGAACCTGCGCGCAACGGCCGGCGCATGTTCGCCATAACCGGCGTGCTGGGCGCGTTCGCGCTGGCCGGGTTCGCGGTGCTGTTCTACTGGGTCACCACCGGGCGCTACATCGAATCGACCGAAGACGCCTATGTGGTCGGCAACCTGGTGCAGATCACGCCGCAGGTGCCGGGCACCGTGACCGCGGTGACGGCGCAGGACACGGATTTCGTCAAGGCGGGTCAGATCCTGATCGAACTCGACAAGGCCGACAGCGCGGTGGCGCTGGACGCAGCCGAAGCGCAGCTTGCGCGCAGTGTGCGCCAGGTGCGCCATCTCATGGCAACCACCGCGGAGTTCGCCGCAACCGTTGAACTGCGCGGCGCGGAACTGCGCAAGGCCCGCCAGGACCTGGCGCGGCGCGACGGCCTCGCGGGCAGCGGCGCAGTCTCCGCGGAGGAAACGCAACACGCGCGAGACGCCATCACCGCGGCCGATGCCAGTCTCACCTTGGCCCGGCAGCAGGCGGCGGCGCATCGCACGCTGGTCGATGGCACCACGCTGGAGAACCATCCCGAGGTGCGCAGCGCCGCGGCGCGCGTGCGTGAAGCGCACCTGGCGTGGTCGCGCACCGCGATGACCGCGCCGGTGTCGGGCTTCGTCGCGCGGCGCAACGTGCAACTCGGGCAGCGGGTCAGTCCGGGCACGCCGCTGATGACCGTGGTCGCGCTCGACCAGGTATGGGTCGAGGCGAATTTCAAGGAAGCGCAGCTGGCGAGCCTGCGCGTCGGTCAGCCGGTGCGGCTGCGCGCCGACCTGTACGGCGCCGGTGTCGAGTACCAGGGTCGCATAGCAGGATTCGGCGCCGGCACCGGCAGCGCCTTCGCGCTGCTGCCGGCGCAGAATGCCACCGGCAACTGGATCAAGGTGGTGCAGCGTGTGCCGGTGCGCATCGCGCTCGACGCGGCGCAGTTGCAGCAGCATCCGTTGCAGATCGGCCTGTCGATGCAGGTGGAGGTGAACATCCGCGATGGCAGCGGTGAACGCCTGCCCCGGTTGGCGCGGTCGCAGCCCGCTGTCGCGCCGGTCACCACGCCCTCGGCCACGACAGCCGCGACGAAGCACGCCGAGCAGCGCGTCGCCACCATCATCGCGGCGCAACGTGCCGGCGAACAAAGTGCCGCCATCGCCGGCCTTGCCGATGACGATGCCGAAAGAACACGCGCTGAATCCGCGCGCAACGACAGCGCTGCAGCACGCGCCGGCCGCATGGCAACTGGCGCGCCGCTGGAAGCAGGCACGCCGCTGGGAGCAAGCACGCCGCTGGGAGCGCGGCGCGCCACCGACCGAACCATGCAATGACTTCGCCTTCGCGATCGGCGAACCTGCCTGCCGGTCCGGCCCGCCTGCCCGCATCGCATCCCGCCGCCTCCGACCGGTATGAGACGCGCTACCCGCTGCTGCTGCTGCTGCTGCTGTCGCTGGCGAATTTCATGCAGGTGCTCGATCTCACTATCGCCAATGTCTCCCTGCCGGCGATCACCGGCGACCTGGGCGCAACCCCCAACCAGGGCGCATGGATCGTCACCTCTTTCGCCGCCGCCTGCGCCATCACCGTGCCGCTCACCGGCTGGGTGTCGGACCGCTTCGGCCAGGTGCGCGTCTTCTGCATCGCCACGGCGCTGTTCACGCTCGCCTCGTTCTTCTGCGGCATTGCCTGGAGCCTGCCCTCGCTGATCGCCTGTCGCGTCTTTCAGGGGGCGGCGGCCGGATTCATGATTCCACTATCGCAGGCGCTGATGCTGAACAGCTACCCCCCGGAAAAGCGCGGCATGGCGCTCTCGATCTGGACCATGACCGTCACCGTGGCGCCCATCGTCGGGCCGATACTGGGCGGCTGGATCACCGACACCTATCATTGGCGCTGGATATTCCTGCTAAACCTGCCGCTCGGAATTTTCGCGGTACTCGCCCTGTGGGCGATGCTGAAAGACCGCGAGACTCCCTTGATACAACGGCGCCTGGACCGGGTGGGCGTGCTGCTGCTGGTGATCTGGGTGGGCAGCCTGCAGGTGCTGCTCGACAAAGGCAACGAACTCGACTGGTTCAGCTCCGACTTCATCATCGTGCTGGCCGTGGTTGCCACGCTCGGTTTCGCGCTGTTTCTCGCCTGGGAACTCACCGAGCGTCACCCCATCGTCGATCTCAGCCTGTTCCTGCGGCGCAATTTCCGCACCGGTGTGATGGTGTTGACCGTGTCCTTCGCCACACTGCTCGCGATGCAGGTGCTCCTGCCCCTGTGGGTACAGACGCAGATGGGCTATACCGCGCAGTGGGCAGGCTATCTGCTCGCCCCCGGCGGCATCATGGGCGTGCTGCTCGCGCCCTTTATCGGCCGCAACATGCAGCGCGTCGATCCGCGCCACTTCGCCAGCGTGGCCTGCCTGGTGTTCGGCGCCTACTGCCTGGCGCGCGCGCAGTTCAATACCAGCACCGACTACTTCAACCTGGCGCTGCCGCAACTGCTGATGGGCATCGCGACCGCGATGTTCTTCGCGCCCATGGTCAGCATCAGCCTCGGCGGCATCGAACCGCTCAAGATGGCGAGCGCGAGCGGCCTGCAGAATTTCATCCGCCAGATGTCGGGCAGCTTCGGCACTTCGCTCGCTATCGCGTTCTGGGACAGGCGCGAGATCCTGCACCGCGCGCACCTCGCCGACCGCCTCAGCGCAGTCTCCCCCGCCGTCGCCGAGCACGCGGCAACGCTGGAGTCATCCGGGATGAGTCCCGAACAGGTGCTGGCCTATTTCGAACGCAGCATGACGCGCGAGGCCTACATGCTGGCAACCAATGACTTTTACTGGGTGTGCGGCTGGGCGCTGCTGGCGCTTCTGCCGCTGATCTGGCTGGCGCGTCCGCCCTTCATCACCGGCTCGGCGGCCGTCGCCGCGGAGTAGTTCCCCGTTACGACACGGCGCGCAGAAAAGCCCGAATGCGCCGCGCATTGACGCCGAGATCGCCGCGACCGACCCGCGACACCGAGCGGATATCGATGCGACTGCCTGCGGCGCCGCTTGCGGGCGTTACACGAATGACGACATCGTCCTTGAAGCCGAAGAACACCGTGGCTGCTGTTGCCTCGATGATGCGCGTCTCCGAGGAAGCCGAAACGATGTCCCAGCCCTCGCGGCGCGCCAGTGCGAGGCAACGCTCGAACGCCTCCACTACCGGCACAGGCAGGATCAGCGGCGCGATGTCCGGATAGGCGCGCGCCTGTGTGGCGGCGAGAGTCGCCCCCCCATACTCGGCAGTGTTCGGCGCGCCCTTGCGCAGCGGCAGGATGGCGGCGAAGCGCGGCGGGTTGGCGGTGTCGGTGGTGATGTCGTGAATCGGCGGCATGGCGCGTCCGCTCGTCCACATCTGCACCGGCAGTGCATAGGTAAGCGCCCCCAGCACCACACCGGCAAGCATCATCGCCATGCCCGCGTTCGAGCGGTTCGCCACCACGATGCCCGCCGCGAACGACAGCACCATCGCGGCCAGTCCGGCCCAGGAGGCGAAGTTGAAAATGGAAAACGCCATGCGAAAGTCCCACCAGCCGAAACGGTTGCCCGGACCGGAGACAGCCAGGAGGAGCGCACACAGCACGGCAAAAGCGAGCGCGACGGGCGCCAGCATGTTGGAGCGGTTCGACGCGGATGATGTGACCATGTGAATACCTGAAATGGCAAAGACAACAATTACCCGACAGTACAACAATTACCCGCTGGTCACGGCCACCAGGCTGCGGGGCCGCCTCCGCGTTTGCGGCGGGGTCGCCTCTGCGTATGCGGCGGGGTCGCCTCTGCGTATGCGGCGGGGCCCCTGATCCGCCCTTGGTACCGCCTACGCAGCCCGCAGAAAATTGCCGAAAATCTTTTTCGTTTCCCCGTCCGTCAATCCCTGGTCGGTCAGATGCGGGCCGGGGTTGCAGGCGAGGCACTGTCCGGAGAGCGCCTTGAAGGTGCGGTACGGACCTTCCCACTTCACCACCGTGCCCGCGGCCTCGACCACGGCGCGGTGCTCGCGCGCCACCTCCGCAGGCGGTTTCGGCGACAGCAGACCCGCCACAGGGAACGCGACCTGCGCCACGACACGGCCGCTCTTCACCACCGCGTCCCCGCCGCCCATGTCGATCACGGTGTTGGCGGCGAGGGCCATTTCTTGTGGATCGAATCCGTACACCACCAGGTTGTGCGAATCGTGCGAATACGATGTGGCGTAGGCGCCGCCCCAGCGGTCCCAGCCTTCGATGATGGCCGACTGCGGCCCGAGGTCGCTGCGGCCATGGCGGTGCACCACCGTCATCACGCTCACCTGCGGCGGCACCACGGCGAAACCCTCCTTCACCGCCACTTCGAGCTCGCTCCAGGTGTTGAAGCGCGCGCCGCGTATGGTGCGCAGCACCGCGCGGCCGTTGTGCACGCCGGGCACACGCACCCGGAAATCGTCGGATGACAGGCGTTCGAGCTTCATCGAGCGCTCGGGCAGCTTCACCTGCGCCGGCTGTAGCGCCTCGGTCAGCGCCGCGGTCAGTGCGCCGTTCAGCGCGACACGCCGGCCACCGACATACACCTCGGCCACCGTCACTTCGCGCAGATCGCCCAGGATGGCCAGGTCGGCGCGGCGCCCGGCGCAGACCATGCCGAGGTCGTCGCGGCGCAGCCGCAGCGCGTTGTTGATGGTGGCGCACCGGTAAGCCTGCAACGGTTCCATGCCGTAGCGGATCATGCGCCGGATCACGTCGCTCACGCCGCCCTTCTCCACCAGGTGATCGGGGAACACGTCATCGGTGCACACGGTCAGGCTGGCCGGCACCACCGGCAGCGTGTTGATCGCCTCGATTACGCCGGGCAGCAGGTAGTCGTGCGAGCCGCGTATCTCCACGGTCATGCCGGCGCGCAGTTTTTCCAGCGCATCGGCGCCCGAAGTGATCTCGTGGTCGGCCGAGATGCCCGCGGCGAGATAGGCCTGCAGCGCGCCGCCCGTGAGTCCGCGCGCGTGGCCTTCGATGATTTTGCCGCTCGCCAGCGCCTCACTGAGTATGCCGACCATGCGCGGACTCGCCTCCAGCACCGCGCGCATGTCCATCACTTCGGCAAGGCCGGCCACTTCGGGCCAGGACAGCAATTCGCGGATTTCCTCCGCCTGGAAATCGGCGCCCGACATTTCCAGGCCCGGCGCCGCCGGCACGCAGGAGGACGCCTGCACGATGAAGCGCAGCGGCAGGTTGCGGCTGGCCGCCACCGCCCAGCGCATCCCGTCGACGCCGAGCACATTGGCCAGCTCGTGCGGATCGCAGAAGATGGTGGTCGTACCCTGCGGCACCACCACCTGCGCGTAGTGATGCGGCAGCATGTGCGAGGACTCGAAGTGCACATGGCCGTCGATGAATCCAGGCGCGATGAACTGTCCGCTCACGTCGCGGGTGACGACCGCATCGATGTACGCGCCGCGCGGATGCACGCTCGCGATCATCTCGCCGACCAGGCCCACGTCGGCCTCGCGCAGTTCAAGGGTGGCCACGTCAACGACCGTCCCGCCCGCGAGCAACACATCGAACGGCGCCTTCCCCTGCGCCGCCTGTATGGCGCGAAGACGGATGGATTGGGGTATGGATTCGATCATAGGCCTGCCGTCCTCGCTGTATTTTCCCCTCCGGCGGGGAGATGTTTGCTCTCCTCGCACCAAGAGAGGTTTGCTCCCCTCTCCCACTTGGGGAGGTTTGCTCCCCTCTCCCACTGGGAGAGGGGCCGGGGGTGAGGGAAGCATTCGCACTTCGCGAGCCTTCCCTCATCCCTGCCCTTCTCCCGGTGGGAGAAGGGTTCCTATCAACAACCTTCCTCGCTATTCCGCCTCGCTACGCCGCCTCGCTTTTCCGCCTCGCTTTTCCGCCTCGCTTTTCCGCCTCGCTATTCCGCCACGCTACTCCGCCTTGATGTTCGCGCTCTTCACGATGGCTGCGAACTTGTCGTGCTCCTTCTGCAGGAACACGCCGAACTGGGCAGGTGAAAGATTTGCGGGCTTTAAAGCGAGGTCGCCCATGCGGCGCGCGATCTCGGGATCCTTGAGGACGGCGTCCATCTCGCGGGCGAGGCGGTTGACGATGGCTGGATCGGTCTTTGCCGGCGCGAACAGGCCGTACCAGACGAGTACGTCAACGCCCTTGAATTCCTGCTGCTCGGCGAGGCTGGGAATGTCCATTGCGGTGGGCCAGCGCGCCGTATCGGTGACGCCGTAGGCGCGCATGCGGCCGGCTTTCACCGCCTGCTGCACCATCACCAGCGGCAGCACCGCGAGTTCGATCTGGTTGCCGGAGACATCGGTGACGATCTGCGCGCCGACCTTGTAGGGCACATGCACCATGTTCACGCGGGCCGCTTGGTTGATCAGTTCGCCGCCCAGGTGCAGCGAGGTGCCGATGCCGGAGGTGGCGTAATTGAACTTGCCCGGCTGGCTGCGCAGCAACTGCGCCAGCTCGGCGGCATTCTTCGCCGGCAGGTCGGGCTTGCCGACCAGCACCAGCGGCGAGGTGCCGACCAGCGAGATCGGCGCGAAATCCTTCAGGCCGTCGTACTTGACCGTGGAAGGCGTCACCAGCTTGGCGATCACCATGGTGCTCTCGACGGAGAACAGCAGCGTGTAGCCATCGGCGCTTGCGTTGGCCGCCTTCTGCGTGCCTATCACACCGCCTGCTCCCGCGACATTGTCCACCACGACTGTCTGAGCGAGACGCTCCTGCAGTTTCGGCACAACGAAACGCGCGACCGCATCGACGCTGCCGCCGGGCGCGTACGGCACGATCAAGGTTACCGCGCGGCTGGGCCAGGACTGCGCGAAGGCGACCGATGCGCAAAGCGCTGCAACGGCGAGGACGGCTGCGGACAACAAGGGGCGGATCATGGGTTCTCCAGATGGATGGAAGCAGGTATTCACCTGCAGGTATTCACTACGGAATGGTCCTCCTGTGCGGCTATGATACGGCAACGCACCAATCGGCTGCGCGTCGCCAGGCGGGCCGCCGCAGGCGATTGTCATCGTCTCATGAAACGGCGACTAATTCAGTCAATTTATTCGGAAGAACGCCCTGTCGGCGGATGCTTACGGGCAGTTGACATGCTGTTTTTTGAATAGCTTGCAAGGACAGCATGGGGCGCAGTCATTCTTGATGCGACGTGTGCGGATTGCGCCAATCCGCGACTGAGAGGCTGTGATTTTTTCAATTTTAGCAGTTGGCATTTGAGCACAGAGGTGATTCACTCCACTGCGGAATGAAATATGCGATAGGCATGAAATTACTCGCTACCGACCGTTTATTTGACGATTTCTCTGCTTTTTCTACCTTC
>SHXF01000103.1 GCA_009693435.1 Betaproteobacteria bacterium
TGTTCGTCCACGGCGGCAACGGCAACACGCTTTCCTGGTTCAACCAGGTTCCGTTTTTTGCAACGCGATTCCGCTGCGTCACGGTCGACCTGCGCGGCTTCAAGCATTCGACGATCCCGATCGAGCTCTACCATCCGCGACACTACGTGCCGGACATGCTGGCGGTGCTCGATCACGCGGGCATCGCCAGGGCCTCGTTCGTCTGCCAGTCGCTCGGCGCCTGGGCCGGAATGCCGATGGCGGTCAAACATCCCGATCGTGTCGATTGCCTGGTGATCAACGGTTCGCCCACGCCGGTGAACTCCCCGGAGAACCAGATAGTGCTGCAGAAATCCATGGCCACCTCGCTGGCGGTGCAGCGCGGAGACCTGCCCAATGCACGCTCCACCGGCATGTCGGAGCGCTTCATGATCGAACAGCGCGAACTCACGTTTCTCTATGAAGCCATCGGCCGCCTAAACGGCCCGCGGCGCACCAAGACCATGCTGGATGAAGACGTGATGATCCAGCTGCGAGACTTCGCCGGCTACCGGACTCCCACCCTGATCATGGGTGGCCGGCACGATCACTTTCTCACCCCGGAGCATCACCTGCATATCGCGAGCCTTGTCCCCGGTGCGAAGAGCCACACCTTCGAGAACGCGGGACATTCGGCCTACTTCGAGGAACCGCAGGAATTCAACCGCGTGGTGGCGGCGTTCCTCGACAGTCACGCCGCGTCGTAGATCTAGGTCTAACCTGGCTGAAACAGTCCGGATCAGCCGGCGCATCCTTTGTCGCCGTGGCCAATGGCGCGCGTATTCGCGGTTATCGTCAGCATATTGCCGGAGACGTGGGCGAAGGGTAATTCGCCCATACTTTCCGCTTGCCAGGCCGCCTAAAGACGGGCGGTTGGAATTACGACTCGTTTACCGTCATTAGCGCTGCGCTTTAAATCTCCTCTGAAAGGTACATGCCCGCTTCGTTTTCCAGCTGCTGAAGCAAGACACGCGCCAGTTCGATGGCTTCCGCCTCGCCGGTGTCGACGATCTCCGCGTATCGACTCGCCTGTGCAGTATCTTTGACATTTTCCACGCGCAGCCAGCCAGGTAAAGACGGGTGGCCGCGCAGCAATTCACCACGCACCGCCTCCGGGATGATGACTTCGAGGAATAGCTTGGGCAGTAGCTCCGCCTCGCCAACGGTCAACAACGCCGTAAGCGGCGAAGTGTCGGACACGACAATCATTTCGCGGCGAGCGCCTCGACTGCCTGAAGATCAGCTGCCAGTTCGTCCGGGCCGTAGTGGATCGGGATGCGCCGTCGGCCAAGTTCGCGCAGGAAAGCGGCTTGGGAAAGGCCGGCTGTTTGCGCCGCCTGCCCCAACGTGGCCTCCTCGGTAACAAACAGCCCGAAGGCCAGATGCAACGCCGCATCTTGCTGGGAAAGGCGTTCATCAAGGGGCTTGGGCAGCGTCAGTTCCATGACGATACGATGCGCGATTTATACGGTAGTTGCAAGCTGAATCTGCCAGCTCGAAAAACCTCGCTCGCGGTGCAGCGCGGAGATCTGCCCAATGCGCTCCACCGGCATGTCGGATCGCTTCATGCTCGAACACCCCGAGCTCACGTTTCTCTATGAGGCCATCGACCGCCTGAACGGCCCGCGGCGCGCCAGGACGATCCTCGATGACGATGTGATGATCCAGCCGCGGGAGTTTGCCGGATACCGGACGCCGACCCTGATCATGGGCGGCCGGCACGATCACTTTCTCACCCCGGAGCATCACCTGCATATCGCAAGCCTCGTCCCCGGTGCGACGAGCCACACCTTCGAGAACGCGGGACATTCGGACTACTTCGAGGAACCGCAGGAATCCAACCACGTGGTGGCGGGGTTCCTCGATAGCCACGCCGGGTGATTGCAGCGCGCGCCCGATCCGCGTGGGCGCGATTGATCCACAAGGTCTATGAAGTCGATCCTTTGGTATGCGCCAAGTGCGGCGCCTCGATGCACGTGATCGCGCTGATCGATGACGCCGCAGTCATTCGCCGGATCCTCGAACATCTGGGATGCTAGGCGCCGCGGCCGGCGCGACAGAATCAGCGCGCGCCACCTGGGGACGGAAAGGACATCGACGCATCAAAACCGCCGGTGCGCGAACTGACCTACCATCCCGTTCCCGATATCGCCTGAGTTGCTGAACGAAGACAAGGTCCCGGATCTCCCGGGGCGCGGGACACACATTGCCTTGCGGCGGCGGTTGGCTTTGATTGCCCAGGTATTTACCGATAACACGCTCCGATCACTCCCCGCCGGGTCCGCCGGGGGGGTGCCGAGGCGAGCGAAATTGACATAAGATACATGTGCGCGGTTCGGGGCACGTTCAAGTACGCAATTGCGCCGCGCCTGCAAGCCCTTCAGACTTCGCGGCCGGATTGATTCGCTTATCCTTCAATCGTCCGGCCCGCGCTGCGCGGTTGCGTCTTCGTCCACCCAGTCCTCCTCCTCCCGGCTCACGCCGTTGCGCCCCGGCACCTTGCGGATCGCGCCGGTAATCATCTCCACCGGCATGCGGCAGCCCCACAGGCAGCAACGGCACTTCGCCTCGTAGGTGCGCGCATCCAGCCTCCTGTGCCCGCGCTCGCGATAGTCTTCGAGCGCCGGCGGCGCATCGCGCCAGAGCGGCGGCGGCGGTGTCCCTTGCCCGTGCGCAAGCAGCTCCAGCGCGCTCGCCTTGTAGAGCTCGACGCACTCCCTCCGCTCGTCGGCCACCCGCTCGGCGCGCCCCTTCACGCGGTCGCCGGCTCGAAATCCGTGCTTCGCCTGCGCCGCGGGGCCGATGCCCACGGAGAACTCGCGCGGGTCGCCGCCGACCTCGCCGCGCATGAACAAGGCATAGCCTAGATACGCGTGCGAGCGCTCGTCGAGCGAGCGAGTGAGGCGGATCCGCGGCTGCACGCCGAGCAACTCACCGAGCCAGGGAATTTTTGCGGCCGGCATCCGGGTCACTTAATGCCGCGAAGGCGCTTCGAGAGGTCCTCGCGCGTGCGCGGGAGTATCCAGGAGATCGAGAAGCGCTCGCCTTGCTCCTCGAAGGAGGTCAGGTCGTGGCGTGCCGGGTCGTTCTTCCAGTCGTAGAGGTCGGCGATGGTTTGCGCGGCCTCGAGGAAGGCGGGGTGGGTAGTGACGTCCTCGGTTCGCTTCGCGCCGACCGAGATTTCGCGGCCGTCGCGGAGGCGGTCGAGCCTGGTCTTTCCGGGGATGAGCATGGGGGGGTCTTTCCGGGAGTTACGCTGCGATCAAAGGGCCATTGAAAGCGGGCAAAAGCCCGACTGGCACCGCATTCCGGGATTTTCCCGGTATGGCATAATGTGGCACATATTTAACTTATTGGACTTCATGAGATTCCAGGAGCTCGGGGCAGCCATCCGCTCGGCCCGGGCCACGCGCGGCCTGACGCAGGCGGAACTGGCTCAGCATGCTGGATTATCCAGGGCCACGCTGAACCGCCTGGAGAACGGCGTATTTCCGGATCTGGGCCTGAAGAAAGTTCAGACCCTGCTGGACGAGCTGGGCCTCGAGCTTAGCGTGAGGCGAGCCCGGCGCGAAAAAAACATGGACTTCGTGAGCATGGCCTGCACGACCGCAAGCGTGAGCTTCAGGGAGCCCGTCACGCCGGACGAGCTCGTCCATGCGCTGCTCTCGGGAAAAGCGCCCCCCGGGAAAGAGGCCCACTTCATCGTGCTGCTGGAGGAAGGACCGGTGCCGCTGCTGAAAGGGCTCGTCGTGCAGGTCGGCGCCTGGGTCAAGCACGGCAAGGTGCGCAAGAATATCGAGCTGATCGCGCAACAGGTCGGCCTTGCGAGGGAAGGCAATTGGCGCAGGATCGACTGAAAACCTGGGAAACCCTGTTTCGCCAGGCGTTGCGCGTCATCGATTCGGTCGAGACGGACATGCTCGGTCCGCACGACTGGAGCTTCGGCGGCGGAACCGTGCTGATGCGCAAGTACCGCCATCGCTACAGCAAGGATATCGACATCTTCGTGCCCGATCCGCAGTACCTGGGCCATCTGAGCCCGCGGTTGAACGATACGGTCGATGGGCTCACCTCACGCTACGTCGAACAGACGGAATTCCTGAAGCTCTACTTTCCGGAAGGCGAGATCGATTTCATCGCTTCCCTTTCGCTCACCGCGACACCGCACCGGGTCGAAACGGTCCTGGGACGCGAAGTGCAGGTTCAGACACCGGTGGAAATCGTCGCGCGGAAAATCCAGTATCGCGGAGCCGAATTCACAGCGCGGGACATCTTCGACTTCGCCCTGCTGATCGAAAAGGAGCCTGCCGCCGTTGCCTCGATCGCGCCCATCCTGCGTCGGCAGCGCGATTCGATCCTGGCCCGGTTGCAAAGAAGCGACGCGATCCTTCGAAGGACATTCGCGGAGCTCGAAGTGCTGGACTTCAAGCCGAGCTACGAGCAATGCGTGCAGGCGGTGAGGGATGCTTTGACTTCTGCCTGACTCGCCCGGGGTGCCGGACAAGCACCGTCAATCGTCCGGCCCACGCGTGCGCGGGAGGATCCGGGAGATCGAGAAGCGCTCGCCTTGCTCCTCGAAGGAAGTCAGGTCCTGGCCCGCCGGGTCGCTCTTCCAGTCGCAGAGGTCGGCGATGGTTTGCGCGGCCTCGCGGAAGGCGGGGTGGGTGGTGACGTCTTCGATGCGTTCGGCGCCGACCCAGACCGCGTGGCCGGATTGATTCGCTTATCCTTGGCCGAGGGCCTAGCGATCCTGCTGGTCGAGAAAAACCTGCACACGGGCCTGGCCGTGGCCGATCGCCATCACGTCATGTCCAAGAGTGAAATATGTTTCACCGGCGGTTCGGCGGAGCTTGACGGCAACGATTTCGTGATGAAGAACTATCTGGCGGTCTAGCGGCACTGGCGCCACGCCTGCGGGGAGGCCGGGACTCAATTCTTAAATATTATAAATCCTAGATCCAGGTGCTACCTGACTTAAACGGCAATTAATATACTTTTATTGGTACAATTACGTCAGTGGCCGTCACTGACTTTCATCCCCCGTCCCTCGCACGTCAACCCTGCGTCGCCTCGATACGGCAAGCCGATTGTCAACCGCCTGCACGCCGAGATCGTCGCCGTCTTCAAGGAACCCTCGGTGGCGGGACGGTTGGCGAGCATCGGCTTGACACCCTGGCCCGCGTCATCCGAGGAGTTCGATGCCTCGATTCGTCGCACTACCGATATCTACCGCCGGACCATACAGGCCACTGGCGCAAAAATGGAAGGACTCTGACGATCATGCCCTACGCTCAAAATGGCGATGTCCGCATCTACTACGAGTCCCACGGCGAAGGACCGGCGATCGTGTTCGTCCACGGCGGCAACGGCAACACGCTTTCCTGGTTCAACCAGGTTCCGTTTTTTGCAAAGCGATTCCGCTGCGTCACGGTCGACCTGCGCGGCTTCAAGCATTCGACGATCCCGATCGAGCTCTACCATCCGCGACACTACGTGCCGGACATGCTGGCTGTGCTCGATCACGCGGGCATCGCCAAGGCCTCGTTCGTCTGCCAGTTGCTCGGCGCCTGGGCCGGAATGCCGATGGCGGTCAAACATCCCGATCGCGTCGATTGCCTGGTGATCAACGGCTCGCCCACGCCGGTGAACTCCACGGAGAACCAGATAGTGCTGCAGAATTCCATGGCCACCTCGCTGGCAGTGCAGCACGGAGATCTGCCCAATGCACGCTCCACCGGCATGTCGGAGCGCTTCATGCGCGAACAGCCCGAACTCACGTTTCTCTACGAGGCCATCGGCCGCCTGAACGGCCCGCGGCGCACCAGGACCATGCTGGATGAAGACGTGATGATCCAGCCGCGGGAACTCGCCGGCTACCGGACTCCCACCCTGATCATGGGCGGTCGGCACGATCACTTTCTCACCCCGGAGCATCACCTGCATATCGCGAGCCTCGTCCCCGGTGCGACGAGCCACGCCTTCGAGAACGCGGGACATTCGGCCTACTTCGAGGAACCGCAGGAATTCAACCGCGTGGTGGCGGCGTTCCTCGACAGCCACGCCGCCTGAGCGCCGCCCTTCAACCGGAATCACAATCCTGCGATACGTCGAGTTACAGCGCCCAGGGGTTAAACACCTGAGGATAGGGCGAGAAATCCTGAACATTACGCGTGACCACGGTGAGTCCGTGGCATTGGGCAGTGGACATGAGCAGGGCGTCCATGACTGGGATCGGGTGTCCCGCCAGTTCGGCTTGCGCGGCGATTTGCGCCCAGACATGGAGGGCGGCGGCATCGAGTGGCAGGATGCGTCCGGCGAAGCGCTGCCTCACCTTGCCCAGCCAGGCAGTGAGCTTCCGGCTGCGACGTGGGTCGCTGCCGCGCAGCTTGAGGATGCCTTTTTCGATTTTCCCGAGCGAGATGACGCTGATGAACAGGCTGGATTCGTCCTGTTCGTCCAGCCAGGCGATGACTTTGGGAGCAGGTTTTTTCCTGGCGTATTCGGAAAGCGCGCAGGTGTCCAGCAGCCAGCTCATAGCTCGACATTGCGCCCGATGTCTGGGCTGCGCGGAAAGTCATGGTCCTCGACTACGAGGCCAGGCCACAGCAGCGCGCTGGAGAGTTTGCCACTGCGGCGGGTGAGCCGCGCGTACTCATCGGCCGAGACGACCACCGCGGCAGGCTTGCCGTGGACAGTGACCGTTTGTGCTTGGCCACTTGCCGCCCGCCTGATGAGTTGGCTGAAATTACCCTTTGCTTCCTGCAGTTGCCATTCACTGTCCATCGTCGCCTCCAATTTTTCTGGCCAGAATGGTCAGATTTTAGCATCAAGCATGAGGCTTGGAGACGCGTCGCTACTGTGGCTGGTTGTCGATTACGTACGGGATTCGCATTGTCAGCGCTCGCCCAGTTCGGTGAGAATCGCCTCGACGATGTGTGCGGAAAGCCGGAAATCTGTTTGCGCGAGGCGCTCGAATACCGGCCGCGCGGATTTGATCAGCCGGGCGCGTTTAGCCTCGATGATCACACCCGCTGTCCCTGTAAACGAAATTTTCCGCTGGGCTGCGCCCTTTCGCGCGGCGAGGTCATCGACAATGATGAGAGCACCTTCCCCGTGATCGAGCGCTGCGCGCAAGATGCTTGCTTCGCCCTCGTCGAGTTCCGGCAGGAGAGGTTCAGTCAGCTTGCGCCGGAAAAGCCGAATATGCCCTTGACGCATCGCTGCGCGAATCAGGCCTTCGCCCGGGAATCCCAGCCCGGGCATGACCTCATCACGAACGGCCTGTGTGATCAAGGCGGTCCCATAAAGCTTCGGGAGCGTAGCGAGGCCGCCGACGCTCGCCAGCCCGATCAGCGAACTCGCGTCGACGAATGCCGTCGTTTCCGCCACGCTGCAAGATTCTTAACATCCTCCCGCACGGTTGAGCCATCGCCTTTGACGATCGGTATGCCCTGGCGGGAAACATGTTTCATGAACTCCTCGAGCGCCACCTCGGCGATCTTTGCCCCCCGGCCGAGCGAGACACTGTCGTTCTTGTACAGCGAAGTGGCAAGCGCAAGCCGCATTCCGGGCTCGCCAAGGAGACCCTCGTCGTCGAGATGGAAAAGTACCGCTTCCGGCTGATGGCGGTTCATCACCAGAACCGGCGCCTCACGCGCCATGCGCAGGGCGTCGGAGGGATTGTTCTTGAGTTGGCGGACGTTGACGGATTTCATGATGTGCCTACAAAATGTAGGAACATTTTACGCGAAATCCGGAAGACGACATGAGGATCAATCCACGTCGCGGCCTGTAGCGGCGCATGAATTTCCCGAACTTTCCCGTATTGGGTATCTCGCGGGCCTCCAATGCGCCGCACATTTACCGATTACGGCGCGCCTACAAGCCCTTCAGACTTCGCTGCCGGACTCCCACCCTTATCATGGGCGGCCGGCACGATCACTTTCTCACCCCGGAGCATCACCTGCCTATCGCGAGCCTTGTCCCCGGTGCGAAGAGCCGCACCTTCGAGAACTCGGGACATTCGGCGTATTTCGAAGAATCGCAGGAATTCAACCGTGTGGTGGCGGCATTCCTCGACAGCCACGGCAGGTGATCATCAATCGAACGGCGGCAGGTTGAGCGCCGCATCCACCAGGTCGAGCGCGCGCTTCATGTCGTAGTGGCGGTACATGTTCTGCTTCACCAGGAACGGAGCGCCGCCGTAGAATTTTTCGTACTGCTGGTGGCGGCCGGCGAATTCGGTGCCGATCAGGTCCCAGGCCATGCGCATCAGCGCCACCCGCTCGCGGGCGCTGTAGCCGGCCGAGTGGACGTAGCGCTCGATGTCGGCCGCGGTCTCGGGGTTGTCGAAATCCCGCTCCGACGAAGGCTGCATGATCAGGGCGCCGCCGGCCAGTTCGCGGATGGTGTTGATCATGCGCGGATTCATCTCGGACTGCAGCGCCATCACCGCATACAGCGTGGCGCGCGACGGCCAGAGCACGCCCTCGGCGTCCACGCTCGCCATGACTTCCTGGGCGCGCAGCATCGACTCCACCGTCTGCACCAGTGCCGCGAGCTCGCCCATCTGCACCATCACGGCGGGATTGGCCGCATTGCCCGTCATTTCGTTCAAGCGCTGCGCAAGACCTATCATGAAGCGCAGCTTGGTGGCATAGCGCGCTTGCGCCTGGTGGTTGCCGTAGACATGCGCCGGGGTCTCCCACCACTGGGCGCGGCAGATTTCCAGGTTACGGTAGATGAACACCTGCTCCCAGGGCGCGAAGGCGTTCTCCAGCACCACCAGCGAATCGGTTTCATCGAAGCGGCCGGAGAGTGGATAGTCGAAACTCGAATTCGCCTGCGTCGCGAACGAACGGCGTGGATAGAGTTTCACGCCCGGCGCGTTGACACGCAATGCGACGCTGAAGGCGTGATTCTCGTCGCCGGGGACGAGCGGCGTGATGCAACTTACCTGCACCCAGTCCGAGAGCACCGAGCCGGTACCCAGCTGCTGCGCGCCGCAGAGCACGATGCCGTCGTCGCGTTCCTTCACCACGCCTGCATAAAGTGTCGGGTCCGATTGCCGGTGGGCGGGTTTCGAGCGGTCTATCTGCGGCGGCACGATGGCATAGCTGATGTACTGGTGGTTGTCGCGCAGGTACTCGTGGAAGCGCACCACGTTGTCGGCGTAGCGCTGGCCGCCGCGGGCGAGCACGCTCGGCTTGGCGGCGTAGCCGGTGAAAAATCCCGCGACGTGATCCGGCGTGCGACCCATCAGGCCGAACGTGTGCTCGGCCCACAACTCGTAGAAGGCGCGCTTTTTCGCGAGATCATCCGGCGTGCGCGGAATCTGGAAGCAGCGCAGCACCGGGCTGCCCGTTCGTGGCGAAGGAAATGTCATGCGCTCGCGATTGGCCGGATCGGCGGCGAGGTCGTACAGGCGCGCGACCGAGCGCACTGCCTCGCGGAATGCCGGATGGATGGTCACATCCCGGACCAGTTCACCGTCCAGATAGACACGGCGCCCATCGGCCTTGATGGAGCGGATGTACGCCTCGCCCGTACGCAGGGCAGCGCCTTCGCTGGATGCTGCCATGAGAATCCTTTGCGCGTTCGTCGCGAAACTTGTCCCGCATGCAGCTTGGATTGTAACGAAGTGCGTGCCGCCCGCTTCCACCCGTGGCAATATCGGCAACACAGCAAGGCCCCTCCGACAACCGGACCCAGGGACCGAAGATTACTAAGGAGGATCGAACCATGAACGAAGCACTCGACATCGAGCACCTGCGCCACGCCATCCGCCTCTCGGAAGAAGCGCGCCGACAGGGCAACCGTCCCTTCGGCGCAGTGCTTGTCTCGGAGGCGGGCGAGGTGCTCGCCGCCACAGCCAACACCAGCGTCACCAGCGGCGATCTCATCGCGCATGCCGAAATGAATGCGCTGCGCGCCGCATCAGGGCAGTTTGCGCCGGAGGTGCTGGCGCGCGCGACCATGTACGCGAGCGGCGAACCGTGCCCGATGTGCACCGGAACGCTGATCCGGCTGGCGATCCCGCGCGTCGTGTTCGGCATACGCGAGGCGATCGCGATGCCCTACATGGCCGGCCGGATGACCCTCATGGCGCGCCCCACGAACTGCCGCGACTTTTTCCGACTCGCGCCCTCGCCGGTGGAGGTCGTCGGACCGCTGCTCGAAGACGAAGCGAAAGTGCCGTTCGAAGCGTTTGCCGCGCGGGGCAGCAGTTGATGCTTGCGCGTTGAGTGGCAGGCAGCGCGGTTACTTCTGCCGGACGCTTCTGACTGCCGGGATACGCGAATGCCGGAATCCAAGGCGCAGCAATTCGCCGGAGATTTCTGGGGCGGCCTGGCCGCCATGCTGGTCGCATTGCCATCGGCGATTGCGTTTGGCGTCACCATATTTGCGCCGCTGGGGCGAGTTATGCGGCGCAGGGTGCGCTGGCCGGCAATCTCGGCGCCACCACATTGGGCCTGGTGGCATCCTATCTCGGCGGTACGAATCGGCTGATCACGGCGCCCTGCGCGCCGGCCGCCGCCGTGTTGTCGACATTTGCCATCCAGCTGGGTTCGCTGATCGCCTGGATACCGATCGCGGCGCTGGCTGCCATCCTGATCGTGATCGGCGTGCGCATGTTCGACCTGAACAGCCTGCACCTGTTGCGCAATCGCTCGACCATCCTCGACTTCGTGGTGATCGTGTCGGTGGTTGCGGTTGCCGAAACGGTCAGCCTCATCGCCGCCTCCGGCACCGGCATCGCGCTGGCGGTCCTGCTGTTCATCCGCGAGCAGATCGGCAGGTCGAACGTGCGCCGCAAAGTCTACGGAAACCAGGTGTTCTCCAAGCAGATCCGGCTCCCGGAAGAGCGCGACATTCTCGGGGAACGCGGTGACCAGTCGGTGATTTTCGAACTGCAGGGCAGCCTGTTCTTCGGCACCACCGACCAGATTTTCACCGCGATCGAGCCGGAGCTGAAGATTCGCAACTACGTCATTCTGGACCTGCGCCGGGTGCAGTCGGTCGACGTGACGGCCGCGCACATGCTGGAACAGGTGGAAGCCATGCTGGAAGAGCGCGGCGCTTTGCTGCTCTTCTGTCATTTGCCGCGCAACGTGCCGACCGGTCAAAACATGGCCGAGTATTTCGTGCAGATCGGGCTGGCGCGCCCGGAACGGCATGCGCCGGTATTCGACGAGCTGGACGATGCGCTCGAATGGGTGGAAAACCGGATTCTGGCGGCAGTGCGCAATGCAACCCTATCTGCAGCGCCGCTGGAACTGCGTGAAATCGATCTTTTCGGCGGGCGCAAGCCTGAAACGCTGGCGGTGCTGGAGGCGGGCATGGAGAAGCGCACGCTGAAGGCCGGAGAGCTGGTCTTCTCGGTTGGCGATATCGGGGACGAGTTATTCCTGATACGCCGTGGATCGGTGCGCATCATGCTGCCCGTGGGGGGTAACCAGTCTCACCACCTCGCCACGTTCGGGCGCGGCGACTTCTTCGGCGAAATGGCCTTTCTCGACCGCGACGTCCGCTCGGCCAACGCCGTCACCGAAGTCGACACCGAGCTGTTCGTTCTTTCCCGAGTCAAGTTCGACGAGGTCACGGCGGGGCATCACCGCATGCTTGCCATCAATCTGTTCGAGGGCCTGGCGCGGGTACTTGCGGCGCGCCTTCGCTACACCAACGCGGAACTGCGCACGCTTCAGGCTTCGTAGGCAGACAGCCGCTCCATTCGCAAACGGCATGCGCGGCGCGGTGAACCCGCGCCCTACGGGGATCGCAACAAGTGCAACGTAGGACACAGCGTAGGACACAGCGTAGGGTGCGGCTTCAGCGCGCCGAACGACGGTTCCATCCGGCATCCACGGCGCGGTGAACCCGCGCCCTACGGGGATCGCAACCAGCGCAACGTAGGACCCTGCGTAGGACACAGCGTAGGGCGCGGCTTCAGCGCGCCGTACTACGCCCTCAGCGCTGGGGTCCGTTCCCCTTCACATACCCGGATGCCCCGGTCCCGGCAATCTTGCCGAACACGGCGCCGGAAACCAGGCCCGTTCCGCCCGGGTAGTTGTGATAGAACAGCCCGCCCACCAGTTCTCCTGCGGCAAACAGGCCGGGAATCGGCTTGCCGGTGGTGTCCTCGACTTCTCCGGTCCTGGTTATCTTGACGCCGCCGAAGGTGAATGTAACGCCGCAGGTGACGGCGTAGGCTTCGAAGGGCGGGGTATCGAGCACATTCGCCCAGTGGGTCTTTTCGACCTTCAGGCCAGCGGTGCCGCGACCATCCTTGATCGCGGGGTTGAACGCAACGTCGGTGCGCACCGCCGCGTTATAGGCCTTGATTTCGCGCAGGCAGACAGCGGCATCGACGCCATCCAGTTTCCCGACGAGTTCCTCCAGCGTGTCGGCCTTGGCCTTGGTCACCTGCTTGATGCGGTACTCGTCACGCAGCATATGCAGCACCTTCTTGTCGAAGATCTGCCAGGCGAACATGCCGGGTTGCGTCTGAATCACCGCACCGTACTTGGCGTAGGTGAAGTTGCGGAAATCGGCGCCTTCGTCGACGAAACGCTCGCCGCGCGCGTTGACCATGATGCCGAGCGGATAGCTGTGCTTCTGGAATCCGTCGCCTACGGCGAGATCGCCGAAAGGCGGCGCATTCTGGTCCCATGCGACAGCATGACTGCCCGACCAGTGGCCGTGCGGCACGGCACCTATATCCAGCGCCATCTTGATTCCCTGGCCGGTGTTGTACTTCGTGCCCCGCACCTTGGCGAGGTCCCAGTTCGGTCCCAGATAACGGGCGCGCATTTCCGCGTTCGATTCGAATCCGCCACAGGCCAGCACCACCGCGCGTGAGTGTATTTCGACCAGCCTCCCCTTCTGCCGCACGCGCACGCCGCAGACGTGGCCGTCCTCGTCGGTAATGAGCGAGTCGGCCGGCGTCTGGTAAAAAATCCGGATGCCTTCGCGCTCGCAGGCCTTGTGCTCGAGTTCGACCAGCCCCGGCCCGCCGCCCCAGGCCTCGGTCGGCGCGCCGCCCCAGAACTTGAACTTGCCGTTGACCTTGAACGCCTGGCGACCATAGCTCGGTTGGAACTTGATGCCCTTTCCCACCATCCAGACCATGGTTTCCAGGCTGCGTGTCACCAGCAGTTCACACATGTCCGGATCGGTCCGGAACTGCGTGATGCGACCCATGTCGTCGAAAAACTCGTCGCGTGTGTAGGTGCCGAAATCGACGTCCCGCTTCTCCTCTTCGGTTATGCCTGTGATGACACGGGATAACTCCTCTACATCGTGAAATGCGTAGCGCATCAGGCCGGCGGTGTAGCGGCTGTTGCCGCCGCATTCCTCGATCGGCGCCGCCTCGAGCATGATGACGGACGCGCCCCCCTCGCGCGCGGCAAGCGCAGCGCATGCCGCCGCATTGCCGGCTCCGATGACGATCACATCCGGTTGACGATAAACATCCTGGCTCATACGTTCCTTTCTGCGTGTGCACGGGTTTCGCGAATAATATCAGCCGCAAGTGCCGGCGCTTTGCGATTCGGGGCGGAGCGCTTTGTGGTGTTTGTCTGTTGGGGTTCGCTGCGCTCGCCGCCAACCTACGGACTACGGGCTACGGGCTACGAGCTGTTCAATGCCAACTTGCGACCTGCTTGCCGCAATCCTGCGTCCGGCTGGATTCGAAGCGGCAAATGTCTGCTGCGGTTTTGACGCATAATCGTGCACTTCCTCGTGCGCTTCGCACGAACAGAAACGTGGCCAGTCGGTCGCGTGTCCGGGCAAGGGCGACGAATTTTACGGATGGGCAGTCTCAACCTTCTTTCCGCCACGGAAATCGCGCGGCGCGTGACTGGCGGCGAGGTTACGGCCGAGGCCGTCGTCCGCGATTGTCTTGCGCAGATCGAAGCGCGCGAGAGCACGGTCCATGCGTGGGCCGGCCTGGATCCCGAACTCGCGCTACGCGAAGCGCGAGCGCGCGACCGCGCCGCATTGAAAGGGCCCCTACAGGGCGTGCCCGTCGGCGTGAAGGACATCATCGACACCGCCGACATGGCGACGGAAATGGGATCCCCCATCTACCGGGGATTCCGACCGCGCAGCGATGCCGCCTGCGTTGCGCTCGCGCGCGCGGCGGGGGCTGTCATCCTGGGCAAGACAGTCACCGCGGAATTTGCCGGCATGACACCAGGCGCAACCGTGAATCCGCACGATCCCCGGCACACGCCCGGCGGTTCGTCGAGCGGGTCGGCCGCGGGTGTTGCCGATTTCATGATGCCGCTCGCGTTCGGCACGCAGACCGGTGGCTCGGTGCTTCGCCCCTCCTCGTTTTGCGGCATCACCGGATTCAAGCCGACCTTCGGCAGATACAACCGGGCAGGGGTCAAGCCGGCGGCCGAAAGCCTGGATACCGTCGGGCTGTTGGCGCGCACCATCGAAGACATTGAATTGCTGGATTGCGTGCTTGTCGGCAGGCCGCTGTCGCCGCCCGCGCCAGTGGCCTCGGCGCCAACGATAGGCGTGTGCCGCACGCATCTGTGGCACATGGCGCAGCCCGAAACAGTCGACGCTCTTCAGGATGCAGCGGCAAGACTGGCCGCGGCGGGCGCTTCCGTGCGCGAAGTGAACCTTGCGACGGAATTCGCCGAACTGACGCGTGCGCGCGAACTGATCAACAACTACGAGCGCGCCCGCGCCATGGCCTACGAGTGGCACTGTCATCGCGACCTGATCAGCCCGCGCATGCAGGCCTGCATCCAGCTTGGTCTGGCCATTCCCTACGAGGAATATGCCGCTGCCATGAATCTGGCGGCACGTTGCCGTGTCGCGCTCGATCATGTATTCGACACTACGGACATCATCGTCGCGCCCTGCGTGCCGGGCGAAGCCCCCGCCGGTCATGTCTCGGGTGGCGATCCGCGATTTCAGGAGTTATGGACGCTGCTGCAC
>SHXF01000104.1 GCA_009693435.1 Betaproteobacteria bacterium
CCCCAAAAGGGCGAATATTTCCGCTCTAAGAAATCTGGTCAGTGTTAAAAGAGGCAGATAACGCCCAGCCACATAGGAGAACTAGTTCCGCGTCTGGGCGTGGTTACCGTGGCGGTCAGGACATCAGTTAAAGCGGAGTTATGGCGTAGTCCCCCAGCTTGACAAGCTCTGCTACGCGATCCATTTGCTGGGGCGAGCGTCTAGCGAAACGTCACGAGCGATGAACCGGCGATTCGCCTTTTTCCTGTTACAAGCGAAGCAGCTTCATCGCGTTGCCAAAGTACAGCTTGCGCTTGTCGCCCTCGCTCAGATTCAGGTCTTCCACCGAGCGTATACCTTCGCGTATGAACATCGGCCCGCCCTCGGGATCGAAGGGGCAGTCGCTGGCGAAGACGATCTTGTCGATGCCGAAGAAATCCAGTCCGCAGCGCAGCGCGGACGTCGAACCGCCGAGCACAGTATCCGCATAGAACATCCTGAAATACTCGATCGGTTTTTTCTTCATCGTCTTCAGCAGCTCGTCGTAGTTCTCGTCCGCCGAGCGCGCGCCCAGCTGCGCCCACAGCGTTTCGGCGCGCCCCGCAAAGAATGGAATCATCGCGCCGCAGTGGTGGGTGATGAGGCGCATCTCGGGCAGTTTTTCGAACATCCCCGAGAACACCAGGCGCGACATCGCCACGCTGGTCTCGAACGGCCAGCCCAGCACCTGCCAGATCTCGTACTTCGATTTCTGTTCGTTGACGTAATCGGCGCGGGTCGCGGGGCGCGCCGGGTGCATGAAGATCGGCAGGTTGTGGTGATTGGTCACGCGTTCGAACACCGGAAAGAATTCCGGCTCGTCCAGCGGCCGGCCGTTGACGCTGGTGACGACCTGCACGCCGCGCGCGCCCAGCTTGCCGATGGCGCGGTCCATTTCTTCCAGCGCCGCCGGAATGTTGTTCATCGGCAGGGACGCGATGAACGCGGGGAATTTTTTCGGCCACTTCGCCACCATCGCCGCCATGTCGTCGTTGGCGATGCGCGCCAGTTCCGGCGCGAGATCCGGCCCGCCGACCAGTTCGGGCGAGGGCAGGGACAGGGTCAGCACCTGCTGCACGTCGGGAAATTTCTCCTCCAGCATCGCCACCCGCGCCTCGATGTCCCACAGCATGCGCAACGAAGTCATGCGCTTGACGATGCCGGCATCCTTGGAGTGCTGCTTCATCAGCTCCAGGTAACGCAGCGGCATGACGTGGTTGAAGATGTCGATCTTGGTGTTCATGGGCGATCCTTTCGAAAAGTTCTCACCGGAGGTTCAAGAAGATAGCGCAAATCCGTACGAATAAAGTGATCGCCGCCCATGGTGACCAGAAGCACACCAGCCAGGTGCCGGGCCAGCGGCTTTATCCGGGCCATCTCCGGCCCTGTGTATTCCTCGGTGGTCGAACCTATATGCGGTCGCGTTGGCTGTTTTCGTCCCTTGATGCACTCCCACACCCTATTCGCCAGGGCTTCAACGAGTCATGTCTTCGACGAGTCGCCGACACATGGCCGGGAAAGTACTAGAATGAGTACCGATTCAGGTACATGATCGGATACCCCATGAACTCCATTCCTGCAAGCGAAGTGAAGCGTCGCGGCGTCGCGGCGCTGGTGGAAGCAGTCGAGAACGGACCGGTGCATGTGATCAAGAACAATCGGCCAACGCTTGTCGTGCTGACGGAAGCGCAGTATTACGCGTTGTCCGCGGCCGGGGAAGCCGCGCGGCGCAGCCCGCGCAGGAATGTGGTCGACTATCTGCTCAACCGCCCCCACAAGGGCACGCGCACGAAAAAAGACATCGATGCATCGATACGCAAGGAACGCGGGAGCTGGGAAGGCGCGTCGAAGTCCTGAAGCAAATGCCGTCATGCGGCTGATCCGGGTAGGCTGTTCCGGGTAACAAGACTCCCGTGATCCTGTTCTTCGACGCTTGCGCCGTCATCTATCAGGTCGAACTTGCCGAGCCTTACTACCGGCGCCTCAAGACTTTGATCGCGCGGACCCTGAAGTCTCATCCGGATGCGCGCATCGCGGTGTCGCGCCTATCGTGGATGGAATGCCGGGTTGAGCCTTTGCGAGCAGGTGATACGCAGCGACTGCAACGCTTCGACGAATTCTTCGGCCTGGACGGCCTGCTTATCGTGGAGATCAATGCCGATGTGATTGAGACCGCAACACGCTTGCGCGCTGCGACCGGCCTGAAAGCCGCTGACGCGATTCAGGCGGGCTGCGCGCTCGCGTTGCCTGGTCCGACCTTGTTCGTGACCAACAATGCCGCTTTCGATCGCGTCCCCGGGCTGGACGTGCTCCTCGTGGATTAGAACGCGTGTTGCCGGGGTGTTCGACATGAAAGGGCGGGGCGTGTCATGACTGTCCTGGTCATTACGATCGCGACTCTCATCGTTTGAAAAGCATTGCAACTAGGGCCAGCACGAGCCCGGGCCGCAGAAACCGCAGCCCGCGCCGCAACTCCGCGGGCCGCAGCACCGCCTTCATCGGCAACGCGCCCATGATCTGGCCCTCGATCAGCAGGCCCTCTGGATGCGGCGCAACCGAGGTCACATCCATGAGTTCGCTGCCGTCCGGGGTGTGCAGCTTCATGGCGCTCAGTCCAGCAGCTTGTCGAAATTGATTTTCAGGTCGGCGCACATCTTGACCGCCGTGGCGCGCCCGCCGCCGGTGACGCCGCCGGGGGGATGCATGAAGGTGCCGGCCAGATAAAGGCCCGCAACGCCGGGCACTGCGTACTGCGCGAGCTCGGGCGTGGGCCGGTGACCGCCGATCTGGTGGAAGTACTTGGCGACGCCGCCCACGTCGCCGCACTGGAAGGTCGGGGAATAGCGCGCCACGTCCAGCGGCGTATCGAAGCGCGAGGCGATGATGTTCGCGTCGCCCAGGTTTTCGGCGTAATGGCGGAAATGACCGAGCATCCAGTCACCGACCTCCTTGCTGCGCGCATCCCAGGCCGCCGAGCCGCCGTTACGCAGCTCGAACGGGGCGAAGCCGAAGATCGACAGCGTCGCTTTTCCGGGCGGCGCGCGGGAAGGATCCCATTGCGAATTCACATGCGCCGCCATGATTGCATCGCGCGATATGTCGCCGTAGCGGAAGTCGTCGAACACGCGGCGGTAGCCCTCCAGCGTGGACGGCGCAAAGTTCAGCAGCGCAACGTTGGCCGGATCCTTGCCCGCCTTGTACCGCGGCGGCTCGTTCAGCGCGTAATGCCCCGCCATGATGGCGAAGCTCGCCGCCTGGGTGCGCCTGGCATTGCCTGCGACACGCTCATCCAGCCCGTCCACGTAATCGGCCAGCAGCCACGGATGGATCTGCGCGATCACCGCGGTCTTCGCCCTGAACGTTTCGCCGCCGCGCAGCCTGACTCCGGCGGCGCGACCGCCCTCGATGAGCACTTTGTCGACCTCTGCCTCGGTGCGAAATTCGGCGCCCATCGCCTTCAGGCCGCGCACCAATGCATCCACCAGGGCGCCGCTGCCGCCCTCCGGCACCCCCGGAGGATAGGAATGGATGATGCCCGGCATGTTGTAGAGCACCATACCTGTGCCCTTCTCTTCCGGCGCCACCAGCAGTTCGGCGGCGAACTTGAGCAGGTGGACCTTGACCTTGTCGTGCTCGAAAGATTCGTTCGCCAGGTCGAGCATGCTCTTTTGCATCGCCTGCATCAGCACCCGGCCCTCGGGACTCTGATCGAGCAGCGCCCAGAACGTCCCCTGGGGCGGCGGCGGCACGAACATGCCGGAGACAATCAAAGGCAGGGTCTTCATGCTCGCTTCCGCGAATTTGCGGTAAGCCTCGGCATCGCGCGGGGAGATCTTCGCGATGGATTCGCAGGTCCGTCCGATATCGGGATAGCTGACGATGGACGTCTGGTCGTCGAAGATGGTGGAGAAGATGCCCTCGGGATGGATGTACTTCAGGCCGTACTTTGAAATCAGCCCGAGCTCGTCGTTGCGTATCAGGGGATTCGCCTGGATGACAAAGTGGGTGGCCGAATGCAGGTCATGACGGAAGCCGGGCGCGACGTACTCGCCCGAGGCTACGCCGCCGCCCAGATTTTCTCTCCGCTCCAGCACCAGGACCTTTTGCCCGGCCCTGGCAAGATACGAGGCGGCGACCAGACCGTTGTGGCCGGATCCGACGACGACGATATCAAATGTGCCGCTCATGCCTGCGCTCTCCGGAACATGCCTCGTCCCTCCCAGATGAATTGTCGTTCGCGCTGCAACCCGCGCTGCAACCCGCGCTGCAACCCGTCTTGCGGAGCGCGGCAGGAATAGTAAAGTGTTTATTCTATAATTTTCGCGTGGCCCGCAACCGGCCGGCCAGAACTGCCGGTGTCGCCAGGACCGGTTCCAACATGAGGCACGGGCGCCCTGTCTCCAGCCTGAAAGATATTTAGCGGGCATGCATGCTGATAAACTGAGATTACTATTCGGAGTCGACCGGCGGCGGACAATTTCGGACGAACGACGCGACGCGACGCGGCTAAAGTTTGCCTGGCCACCAGAATAGGCGATTCGCCACAGGAGGAACAATCATGACCACGAAAATCCGCACTGCTGTCTGCGCGGCCATCGTCTGCCTTGCAGCAATATCCGGGGGTGCACAGGCGCAGACCCATGAACTGAAGGTGTCCATGTTTGCCGCGCCTTCCAATCCGCTGAACGTGCAGTTCGGCAGGATGGCAAAGGAACTGGAGGCGAAATCCAAGGGCCGGCTGAAGCTCACCCTGTTTCCCGTCAGCCAGCTGGGCCCGCCGCCGCGGCAGTACGATCTGGTTCGAACCGGTGTCGCCGACATGGCCTACATCCTTCACGGCCTGACTCCCGGAAGATTTCCGCTGACCGAACTGGTCGAGCTTCCCGGGCTGGCTTCGACCGCATTCATGGCGAACATGGCGCTGATGGATCTGCTGCCGGAGTACCTGGCAGCCGAGCACGCCGGGGTGCGGGTGCTCAGCTTCATCTCCACCCCGCCCGTTCCGCTGATGATGACGAAAATCGAGCCGCGCACGATCGCGGACCTGAAAGGCCGCCGCATCCGCCATTCCGGACCGGTGCAGTCGGCCACGCTCGCGGCACTGGGCGCGGTCCCCGTTGCAGTGCAGCCCGCCGATCTCAACGAGTCCCTGTCCAAGGGCGTGATCGATGGCGCCGTGGTGGGTTACTCCGGGGTCACTTCATTCAAGCTGCAGGACGTGCTCAGGTACATGAACGACATGAATCTGGGCGTCGTTACCTTTGCCGCAGTCATGAATCCGGCCAGCTACGAGCGCCTTCCCGCCGATCTGAAGAAGCTCATCGACGAATACGCCGGCCCGGCCGCGGAGCGCACTTTCTGGGCGGATGTGCTCGATGGCGGCGAGTCATCGCAACGGGACATTACGCTGAAAGCCGGCGTGAAGCCCGTGCAGCTCGATCCCAGGGCACAAGAGGAATTCAAGGCCATCTCGGCGAAACTGGAGGAATCCACTGTGGCGGACCTGGAGAAGAAGGGGCTGCCGGCGCGTGCGTTTCTCCTGAAACTGAAGGCTACGCTGGCGAAGTACGCGCCCGCGAAGAAGTAGCGCCATGCGGCGGGCAAGCCCTCGGTCGCGCGCTTCGTAAGCAGGGGGGCGCGCGAGTGGGGATCATGGCGAAGCTCACCCGCTGGCTGTCCGGCATTGCTGCCGTGGCACTGGCGCTGATTACCGTGCTGACGGTGGTGGACATCGTGGTGGGCAACGTATTCGGGCGCCCGATCACCGGCGTCTATGAGGTGGTGGGAACCGCGCTCGTGTTCGTCGTTTTCCTCGGCATCCCCGAAACCTTCCGCGCCGAACAGAACATCACCGTCGATGTCCTCGATCATTTCGTGCCGCCAGGGGTCACGGCCGCGCTGCGAATGGTAGGGGCTGCGTTGTCACTCGCGCTTCTCGCGTTGATGCAGTGGGCCATGATCGCACCGGCGGCAGACGCGATCCGGTTCGGCGATATCAAGTCCGACAGCGGCATCCCGGTCTGGGTGCAACTGGTCCCGGCCCTGCTCGGCACCGCGATCGCCATCGTGTGCGCCGGACTTGCGCTGGCGCGCGTCGTGCGGCAAAGCCGCGCCGGAGCCAAATCGCCATGAGCGTGCAGGCGGTCGGCATGACAGGCATGCTGGCGCTGGTGCTGCTCATTTTCCTGCGCGTACCGGTGGCGATTGCCATGGGTCTCGTGGGTCTGACCGGCTTTGCCGCGCTGAACGACTGGTCGAGGGCCCTGACCGTCCTCGGGCAGGTGTCGATAGATGCAGCCTCGAATTACTCGCTGTCCGTGGTGCCCCTGTTCCTGCTGATGGGCGATCTTGCTATGCATTCGGGCATGTCGGCGCGGCTGTATGCCGCCGCGCGCTCCGTTTTCGCCGGGTTTCCGGGATCGCAGGCGCTCGCAACCATAGGCGCCTGCGCCGGCTTCGGCGCGGTGTGCGGCTCGTCGCTCGCGACCGCCGCAACCATGACGCGCGTCTCGATCCCGGAAATGCGCCGGCTGGGCTACGACGACCGGCTGTCCACGGGATCGGTTGCGGCCGGGGGCACGCTGGGCATACTGATCCCGCCGTCCATACCGTTGGTGATATACGGCATCATTGCCGAGGAATCGGTGTCGAAACTGTTCGCGGCGTCGATGATCCCGGGACTGGTGCTCACGGTGCTGTACATGCTGGTGGTGGTCGCGGTGCTGTGGTGGAAGCCGGCATGGGCGCCGCTCGACACAGCAATGAGCTGGCGCGAACGCGTGCGCGCCATCGCGGCGACCTGGGATCTGCTGCTGCTGTTCGGGGTGACGATAGGGGGCTTGTACCTCGGCTGGTTCACGCCCACCGAGGCGGCCGCGGTGGGCGCGTTCGGCGCCTGGGCGCTGGGTTGCGTGCGCGGCAATCTCGGTTTCGACGCGATGCGCGCGAGCTTCACCGACACCATACGCACCACCTGCATGCTGTTCATGATCGTCATCTGCGCGCTGGTCTTTTCGTATTTTGTCGTCCAGACGCAGCTGCCATCGGCGCTGGCCGGCTGGGTGAAGGAATGGGGCGTCGGGCCGGTCGTCCTGATGATCGCAATCGTCGTCTTCTACATCATCCTCGGCTGCTTCATGGACGGCTTCGGGATGATACTGATCACCGTCCCGGTGTTTCTGCCCATGGTGGTGCAGAGCGGGTTCGATTCGCTGTGGTTCGGCGTGATACTGGTGCTCGTGATCGAGCTGGGCCTGATACACCCGCCGGTGGGCATGAACATTTTCGTGATCCAGGCCCAGGCGCCGGACGTGCCCGTGCTGAGCATCTATCAGGGGATACTGCCGTTCCTGCTGGCGCCGATAGTCCTGCTCGCGTTGATGATCCAGTTTCCGGACATTGCGCTGTGGCTGCCCAATCTTTTGTTCCCGCCGAAATAGCCTCTCGCGACCGACTCCCGAAATTGATGAAGAAAAAACTCCTGCCCGGTTCACCATCGCCAAAACGACGTGCCAGCCGCGTCAGAACGCACACCCCCGGAACCCGCCGCGCTGCGGTGCTGCGCAAGGTCGATCCCCAGCTTCTGGAAGGCCTCGCACCCGATCCCAGCCACGCCTGGCGGCACGACAACATCGGCAGGCTGCTGATATTCGCCTTTCACTTTTTCGAAGAGCGATTGCTGGAACGCTTCCAGACGGGTGAATACCAGGACTTCCGCTACATCTACTTCCACCTGTTCCGTAACATCGACTTCGCTGGCACCCGCATCGTGGATCTTGCCAAACGCGCGGGCGTGACCAAGGCTGCCATGGGCCAGCTTGCGCAGGCGTGCGAACGTCTGGGCTATGTAAAAATCGTCGCGGATCCCACAGACGGCAGGGCCAAGATCGTGACGGTCACGCCCAGCGGCCGGAAGGTGTTGCGCGTTCTCGGCCGGTTGATGCTGCAGCTGGAAGCGGAATTCCGGCAGGTGCTCGGCCCGGCGCGCTACAAGACGCTGCGCGCCAACCTGCTGCACTTCAGGTCGCGGGTATCGATGCGACCCGGAACCTGAAAAGCGCAGTGCCTGTTCGGCAGGCTTTCGCATCGTCAGGGAAAGGAATTCTGCGCTTATCGTCTGGCCTCTTCAGCCGCAATGGCGCGAGACAGGGCATCGTATATCCTGCTGGCCGGCAGTCCCTTTTTATCCAGCTCCGCGATGCGCGCGTCGGTCAGGTGCTGGAAGCGCTTGCGCAGGACGGCCCGTTCCGCGTCGCTCACCGGCGTGACGCTGTGGTTTCGTTTCTTCGCATCGGCAATGCCGACGTCGTCCAGCGCGGACCACAATGCCGCGATGCGTGCCGCGGAATCTTCCGTGGAAAAATCATCGATGATCTTTTTCAGGTCGGGCGGCAGGCTGTCGTACTTCTTCTGATTCATGATGATGTAGATCGGCGCCGCGACCGATTTTATCTCGAGGTGGCTGCTGGTCAGCTCTATGGTGCGGAACGCGACCGCCCCCGACCACGGCGCCGCTACGGCATCGACCACGCCCTTCTGCAGATTCTCGTACTGCGCCGGCTGGGGCAGCGCCACGACATTGCCGCCGACGTCGCGGATCATCGCCAGCACCAGCGGATTAATCGCCATGACCCGCATCCCCTTGAGATCGTCGATCGACTTCAGCGGTTTGCGGGCGTGGAACTGTTCCGTGCTCGTAAAGGCGACCACGAGCACGCGGATGGGGTTGAATTCCGCCATGAGTTCCGGTGTCGAGCGCAGCGCGCGCAGATAGGCGCGCGATGCTTTCACGTGGTCATTGACCATGAAGGGCACGCCCGCGAGCAGGTTCAGCGGATAGCGCCCGGCTTCGAATTGCTGGGCGCCCAGCGCGATGTCCACGACACCGGTTTCCGTCAGCTCCGAAAATTTGGTCGGGACTGAATAGGCGGAGCCGGTGCCATACATCGTCACTTCCACTTTCCCGGTCGCCTCCAGGTTCGATTTCAACACGCCAACCGACCCCGTGTTGGTGGGCGCCGTGGTGGGCGCGACGTGCGCGATCGATATTTTTATTTTTTCCTGGCTGAATGCCGGGTGCGCGCACGCGGCAATCGCAATACCAGCTGCCGACTGAATCAACTTCCGACCAAATACGCTTTTCACGATGCTTCCTCCTGTGACAATACTTTTGGAATACCTACAATTGCGCTGAAGCAAGCCGCGCTCCTTCAACCATCGACCTCAACTTGGCCCAGCAGATGCTTGCGGGCACGTGGCGTGGCTCGACCGTGGTTCCAAACCCGCAATCGGTGCCGGCAATGACGTTTTCCGGACCGACCGCTCTTGCGAATCGCAGCAGGCGTTGCGCAACCAGTTCGGGGTGCTCGACGTAGTTGGTGCAGTTGTCGATGACACCGGGGATGATCTTCACGCCCTCGGGCAGGGCCATTTCTTCGAACAGCGTCCACTCGTGCGCGTGCCTGGGATTGGCCGCTTCGAACGAAAATGCCCCGACCCTCGCCCGCAGCAACGGGCCCATCAATTCCTTGAGCGGCACATCGTGGGTGTGCGGTCCCTCGTAGTTCCCCCAGCAGACGTGCAGGCGCAATTGCTCGCGCGGCAAACCCTCGAATGCTTCGTTCAGCACGTCGATGTGCAGATCAACGACTTTCGCGTCGATGTGGTCCCGGAAACCTGCCGCGAGATCGGGGCAATCCACCTGAAGCGTGAACCCGGCCGAGACGATGGCCCGGTATTCGGCCTTGAGCGCCGACCCGAGAGCACGCAGGTAGTCTTCCTGGCTCGCGTAGTGCGTCGAGGGCATGAACAGGGCAACCACGCCCGGTGACGCGGCCGTCATGAAGGCTTGGGGAGCGGCGGCACCCTTCAGAGCATCGCGAAAATTATCGATGTCGCGCAGGATCGCGCCACCATCCGCGACCGAAACCGCCCCGTTATTCGTCGGAAACGGCAGACGCGCGACCTTGTCGGGCGCCCAGTCCGGAAACTCGTTCTGTTTCCAGTCCTTGGTGATCCCTCGCCGGTCCGGCGGCCCGGAAAATCCGCTCAGGCGATCCTTCACGTATTCGACGTAGGACGCCTTGCCGTATTCGCCGTCGCTGACGATGTCTATGCCGAGTTCGGCCTGCTTGCGCACCACTTCCCGCGTCGCCTCAGCCACCCGCTTTTTCAGCGCATCGAGGTTCACCGGCTCTCCTTTGCTGCGCGAGAGCATGAGTCCGGACAGATCCGGCGGCCTGGGCAGGCTGCCGGCATGCGTCGTCAAAATCCGTGTAGCTGCCATTGCCGCCCCTCAATCACCCCATTGTTCTGCACCTGGTCTCTCATTCCGCCACCTGAGGTCCGCCCTCGGTTCGGGTGCATCTAGTACCGCCGGATTCGGACAGTCAGCCGCGAACCTTGCGGAACGCCGCCATCAGGCAGGCAACCGGTGCAAGCGTCATGCCTATGGCGGCGGGAAACCAGAAGATCGCCATGGGCGCCTGCAGATCGAGCGACAGGGCATCTTCCTTCCATGCCTTGAAGGCAGCCCCCCACATCAGCCAGGCGACGAAGGCGAGGCAAATGGCGGCGACAACAAGCCAGAACGCATCGATGCGATTGTTGATGCGCTCCGGGACGTGCAAGGTGGCCAGGTCCACCACGATATGCCCGCCGACAATGAACGAATGCGGCAGCGCGAGAAAGCCGATCAACACCACCGCCATGGTGGAGATCTCGATCACGCCGCGAACGCTGAACAGGCCGGCGTTTCGCCCGACGATGTCGATTGCAGTGATGCTGATCAGGATAACCAGGGACACCCCCGCGAGGTCGTGGCATACCCCGAACACGGTCTTGATCGCGGATGATGCGGAGATGCGTCGCATGCGGTCTCCTAGTTGAACATCATGTTCGGCAGCCAGGTGATGATTCCCGGATAGATGCAGACCAGCACGATGATCAGGATGTTGGCGATCACGAACGGCACGCACCCCCAGAATGCCTCGGCGACCGTGATCTCCCGGATCATTGCGGAAAGGACGAAGACATTCAGGCCGAACGGCGGATGAATCAGGCCGAGCTGTATGACCATCACCATGACCACGCCGAACCAGATGGCGTCGAAACCCAGGCCTACGACGATGGGGAACAGGAAAGGCGTGGTGATGAACAGGATGGAGGTCGAGTCCATCACGCAGCCCAGCAGTATCAACCCGATGAGGATGATCGCCATGACGGCCGCTGGCGACATGTCGAGCTGGGCGAGGTAGGACGTGACAGTCTTCTGCAGCTCGACCGAGTCCATGTAGAAATGGAACAGCGCGATGCCGATCAGGATCAGGAATATGATGGCCGACAACTGCACCGCTTCGCGCACCGATTCGACGAAACCCGTCCAGCTCAGGCGGCGCTGTATCACCCCGACGAGCAGCACGCCCGCGGCGCCAGCGGCGGCGCCTTCGGTCGGAGAGAAAAATCCGGCATACATGCCGCCCAGCATCAGTATGAATACGACCGAGACGCCGACGATGTCCTTCAGCAGCGCGATGCGCGCCATCCACGGAAGCCGCTCGGAGCGCGGCGCCGCCGCGGGAAAGAGGCTCGCCCAGATGCCGATCGCGATGACGAACATCACCGTGAGCACGATGCCCGGAACGATGCCGCCGGCGAACATGCGGCCGATCGACGATTCGGTCATGGTCGCGTAGATGACCATGGGCACCGACGGCGGGATGAGTATCCCCAGGGTGCCCCCCGCTGCGAGCGAACCGCCGGCAAGACGAACGCTGTAGCCCCGGCGCAGCATCTCGGGGACAGTGATCTTGGACATGGTCGACAGGGTCGCCATGTCGCTGCCGCACACCGACCCGAATCCGGCGCAGGCAGTTACACCCGACATCGCCAGCCCGCCCGGATAATGCCCCATGAAACCATTGGCCACGCGCACCAGATCTGCCGCCAGGCCGGTGCGCACGGCGAAGGCTCCCATCACGATGAACAGGGGCAGCACCGAAAGGCCGTAGTTGTTGAGCACCTCGAAGGGTGCGCTGCCGGCCACATAAATGAACGTGTTCCAGCCCTTGATGTAGCCGGTGCCGATGGCGCCGACCAGACCGAGCGCGAGGGCAAGCGGGACGCGCAGCGCAGCCAGCACCAGGACCGCGGTAAATCCCAGCACACTGAGAGCGAGCGGCCCCATTTGGTTACCCGGGAGTCAGCCTGTCACGCTGATCCGGATGGACGATTTGTCTCCAGGGCCGCAGCTGCCTTTGCAACGGCAGCCCATCCGCCACCGGAAATAGCTGCCGGATCAACGCGCGTCTTCGGCTGCCATCGCTTTGCTCAAGACATCGTAGATTCTGCGCGCCGGCAGGCCCTTCTTTTCCAGATCGGCAATGCGCGCATCGGCCAGGTGCTGAAAGCGCTTGCGCATCGCGGCGCGCTCCGCCAGGCTCATCGGCGTGATCAGGTGACCGCGTTTTTTCGCTTCCTCGATTCCCATTGCGTCCACTTTGTCCCAGACCGCGGCGATGCGTGCCGCGGAATCCTCGGTGGAAAAGTCGTCCAGAATTTTCCGCAGATCCGGTGGCAGGCTGTCGTATTTCTTCTGGTTCATGATGATGTAGATGGGTGTGGCGATGGAGTTGGTTTCGAGATGAGCATTGGTTACCTCTATGGTGCGAAATGCCATCGTCGCGGCCCAGGAACTCGAAGACGCGTCTATTACCCCCTTCTGGAAATTCTCGTACTGGGCAGTCTGGGGCAGCGCCACCACCGTCCCGCCCACCTCCCGTATCATCGACAGCACGATGGGGTTGATCGCCAGCACCCGCGCGCCTTTCAAATCGTCGATGGACCGGATCGGCTTGCGCGCGTGGATCTGCTCGGCGCTCGCGAGCCCCACGATCAGTATGCGATTGGGCTTGAACTCGGCGAGAAGTTCAGGGGTGTTGCGAACCGTTCTGAGGAACGCGCGCGTTCCCTTGACGTGATCGTTGGTAATGAACGGTTCCCCGGCAAGCAGACCCAGCGGAAAGCGTCCGGGCTCGAACTGGTGAACGGCAAACGCGATATCCACCACGCCGAGTTCGACGAGCTCGAAAAACTTGGTCGGATTCGAATAGGCCGAGCCCGATCCGTACATGATCACATCGGCCCTGCCGGTTGCCTCCAGGCTCGCCTTCAGGACACCCAGCGTTTCGGAGGTCGTCGGTGTCGTCGCCGGCCCGATATGCACCATCGAGATCTTGACTTTTTCCTGGCCGGTGGCGGGTCCGGGAACCGAGACTCCCAGCGTAATCGACAGCCCGACTGCGAGACGAACGGCATTGCGCAAGTATCGATTCATGTGTTCCTCCTTTGGGATTTCGACAGGACGGCAGAACCGGCCACGAAACGCATTCTATCCCCGGCTGTTGCTTACCGGCGCCGGCGCAAGCCGCTTTTCACTTCCCGCCCGCCTGGCTCCAGGCAAGTTTCGACACCTCGACCACGCGGCTCAGCTTGGCCTCGAGTTCCTCGTACGTGCACAGATTGATGCCGCCCCAGAAACCGCACTGCGGACTGACCGCGAGGCGCTCCAGCGGCACGTACGCGGACGCCTCGCGGATGCGGGCCAGCACTTCATCCGCGGCTTCCGCCTCGCGCTTCTTCGTCGAAAGCAGCCCCAGGACGACCGCCTTGTGCTCGGGCAGCTTGCGCAGCGGCTCGAAGCTTCCCGCCCTGGGCGAGTCGAATTCGAGCAGGAACAAATCGATATTGAGCTTGCGGAACAAGCTCTCGGAAATGGCGTCGTAGCCGCCCTCTGCCTGCCAGGTGCCGCGGTTGTTCCCCCGGCACAGATGCAGCGCCAGCAGCATGCCCTTGGGCGCTCCGGCAACCACGGCATTGATGACATCGGTGTATTGCACCAGCAGGTCCTTCCAGTCGTCGCCGCGGGCCGCAAGCCAGTCCTGCGTTCGCTGGTCGGCGAATTTGGCGATTGAGGTTTCGTCGAGCTGCACATAGCGGCAGCCGGCGGCATGAAGCTTGCGCAGTTCCTCGTGGTAGGCCGTCACGATATCCGCCCAGAAAGCGTCGAGCGTGGGATAGATCTCGTGGCTGATGTTTTTGCGGCCGGCGGCCCAGTGCAGAAAACAGGGGCCGCCCAGGGTCCATTTCGCGGCGCGATCGGTGATGGAGCCGAGAAACGCGAAATCCCTGTCGCTCGTCGTGATGTTGCGGATTCGTTCGTACACGCGCGTAAGCGGTTGCGGGGTGTTCACATCGCCTGAGTTGTTCCGGTAAGAAAGGCCCTGGACCTCCGGGGCCCACTCGATGCCCACGCCGCTCACGCCCGATAAGACGAAATCGACATAGGTGCCACGCCTCAGCTCCCCGTCGGTGACGATCTCCAGCCCGGCGCGTTCCTGCAGCGCGACGATGTCGCGGATAGCCTGGTCTTCAACGGCGCGCAATTCCGCAGCGCCGAGACGGCCCGCCAGATGCGCCTCCCGTGCCTGGATCAGCGCGTCGGAATGGAGCAGGCTGCCGATATGCTCGGCGCGAAACGGCGGATTGGCTCCGGCTTGAAACATGTTGGCTCCTCCTTGTGATCCGGCGATCTTGCATTCTGTCCCAACAATAGTAAAGTCTTTGTATCATCTCCATAACTCCGCTTTAACTGATGTCCTGACCGCCACGGTAACCACGCCCAGACGCGGAACTAGTTCTCCTATGTGGCTGGGCGTTATCTGCCTCTTTTAACACTGACCAGATTTCTTAGAGCGGAAATATTCGCCCTTTTGGGGAA
>SHXF01000105.1 GCA_009693435.1 Betaproteobacteria bacterium
CCAGCCTCGCTCTGTCCAAGCTCTATCTGGAGGAATTCGACGAGGAGTTCTACACCGCGCTGAGACACGCCGGCGAACTGGGTCCCTGGGAACCCGGCATACAGCAAGCGGTGGTATTCATGGGCCTGCGGGCATGGGATGGACTCGATTCGGGCCTCAGGAAAACTCTGGCGGGGGCGGTCGAGCGCAGCGCGCATCGGAACGCTGACGCCATCTACCGGATCGTGAAGAGCTACGGCAGATTCGACCTGCTTTGCGATAACGACAGGTATCGCAAACTGGTCGGACCGGACTGCCGCATCCGGCCGGCCGACATCAGGCCTCCGCTGCGGAAGAAGCCCGGCCCGTGATGCCCGCTGCGAGTTCCCTGGGCGCGAGTCGCTGGATATTCGTTTTCTACCTGGGATTGCTGGTCTGGGCGCCGATCCCGCTCGGCAGCAATCGCGCCTGGGCCTGGGGCCTGATGAACGTGTCGGCACTGCTGCTGTCCCTGGCATGGCTGGCCGGTTACCTCCGCGGCAAGTGGGGCCTTGAGCGCGTTCTGATCGACGCCTGGCCGGCAATGGTTTGCGCGCTGGTGTGGCTGCTCTATGTATGGCTGCAGTTGCTGCCTGTGCCGCTGGGCCTGCTCGAGTGGCTGTCGCCCGAAGCGGCCCGCTGGCATGCCGCCGCCGCCGCGCCCGAGGCGTTACGCGCCGCGCCGCTGACGCTCGATCCGTACGGCACGCTCGAGGCCGCGTGCAAGAGCACCGCCTACATCGCTTTTTTCGCCCTCAGCCTGCTGCTACTGGCGAACCGCGACCGCGCGCGCTACACCGCGTACACGCTCATCGTTTCAGGAGTGTTGCAGGCCTGGTACGGCGGCGTGGTGCAGTTGCAGTTCCAGGGTTTCGCCGCGAGCGGCACTTTCGTCAACCGCAATCACTACGCGGCCTATCTGGTGATGTGCCTATCGATCGGAATCGGCGTGCTGATTGCCAGCCTCACAGGCGGGAAAAGCCGCTCGTGGGGCGATTTTTTCCAGCGATTCATCCAATGGATCATTACACCCAAGATGGCGCTGCGGCTCGGACTGGTGATCATGGTGATCGCACTCGTCCTGACCCGCTCGCGCATGGGCAACCTGTCGTTCTTTTTCGGCATGCTCGTTGCCGGACTGATAGCGCTGGCATTGTCGCAACGCGCGACCCGCTCCATGGTTATCCTGCTGGTCAGCCTGATCGTGTGCGACGTGCTGATAGTCGGAACGTATTTCGGGACGCAGCAGGTCATCGAGCGCATAGCGGCCTCCAGCACCGAAACCGACGACCGCGACGAGGTCGCGGAATACGCCCTGGGCATGTGGCGAGACTATCCCGTCCTGGGATCCGGACTGGGATCGTTCCCCGTGGTGTTTCCCCGCTACAGCAAGGACGGCACATCGGCCGCGTACACGCACGCGCACAACGATTATCTGGAATTCGCCGCCGAAGCGGGCGGACTCGGGATCGTGCTGCTCGGGCTTTTCGTGTTGCTTTCGTTTGCGGCCGCGCTGCGCGCGCAGTACGTTCGCAGCGATCCATTCATGCGCGGGCTGTCGTTCGCGGCGATGATGGCGATCGTCGCACTGATGATCCACAGCGCAGTCGACTTCAGCCTGCAGATACCGGCAAATTCACTGACATTCATGGTCGTGCTGGCGTTCGCATGGGTGTCGTTGCTTGGGCCAGGGGCGGAGAAGGGCGGCGTGGGCTGAATTTAGCCACGCTGAATTCATGCCCCTGGTTCGGGCGGATCGAATGCCGACAGAATGCGGTCTATATCCGTATCCGACAGGGAGGGGTTCAGCGGCAAGCTCAATACTTCACTGTGGATTTTTTCCGAAATCGGCAACCGGCATCGGGCGAGCGCGGTGCCGGCATAGGCGCGCTGCAGATGCGGCGGGATGGGATAGTGGATCAGGGTTTCAACACCGGCCCGATCGAGCCGCCTGATCAGGTCATCCCGCGTGGCGTGCCGGACCACGAATTGATGCCAGACGGGCTGCGCCCATGCGGGCACCTCCGGCAACACTACCGCCGCATCCGCGAGTCCCTCGTGAAGCCGCGCCGCAATTTCCCCGCGCCGGGCATTGTCCGCATCCAGGGATTTCAGCTTGATCCGCAGGAAGGCGGCCTGGAGTTCATCCAGCCGGGCATTGAAACCCAGGTGATCGTTGCAGTTCTTCGTGCTGCTGCCGTAGTTCCGCAGGGACCGCAGGCGTTCGGCTAGCGCCGCGTCATTGGTCGTCACGGCGCCCCCGTCCCCCAGCGCCCCGAGATTCTTCGATGGGTAAAAACTGAATCCGGCGGCGTCGCCCAGGGATCCGGTCCTTCTACCCTTGTAACGCGCGCCATGTGCTTGCGCGGCATCCTCCAGCACGTGGATGCCCCGCATGCGAGCAACATCGACAATAGCGTCCATATCGGCCGGCTGGCCGTAAAGATGCACAGCAACGATCGCCCGGGTCCGTGCGTTGATGGACGCGGCGAGCCGATCCGGATCGATGTTGTAGGTTTCGAGCCGCGGCTCGACGGGCACCGGAGTTGCGCCCGTATGGGTGACCGCGAGCCAGGTCGCGATATGCGTATTCGAGGGCACGATGACCTCGTCGCCGGGACCTATACCCCAGGCCCGCAACGTCAGGTGCAGCGCAGCCAGCCCGCTGCCCGTGCCAACGCAGTGGTCGACGCCGCAGTACGCTGCGAACTCGCGCTCGAACGACTCGAGTTCGACACCCTGGATGAATTGTCCCGATTCAAGAACGCGATCCAGCGTCTGATGCAATTCCGCGCGAGCGCGAAGATTGAGCGCACGCAGATCCAGAAACGGGATCGTGCTCATTCCGGCCGGGCTGCCGCTGCCCTGAATTGCTCGTACGAGCGCAGGTATGCCGCATCACTGTAGCGCTCCGATGCAAGTACGAGACAGACGGTGGCTGGCCGGAAATTCTCCAGTTTCAGCCAGATTAACGGGGGCAGATAAAGCCCGCTATGCGTCGAGTCGAGGCGAATGCGCGATTGCGCGTTGCCGTCGTCCAGGACTGCTTCGAAGGCACCGGAAACCGCGACCATGAATTGCTCGCATGTCTTCAACGCGTGCCCGGCCCGGTCGGCGCCAGCCGGGACCTGATGGATATAGAAGACGCGCTTGATATCGAACGGGACATGCAGCCCTCCCTCTACCGGGCTCAGGCTGCCGCGCAAGTCGTCAAACTTGGGCAGATCGATCAGGCGGCACTTATTCAATCGCATCATTTTCCTGTATTGATCTCGCGGAACTGAACAGCCCGCTCACGCCGCCCGAAGGGCAATCCTGTCCAGCGAGAAATCGCGGCATTGCGCGACGCGTTCGCGAGAGCGGCCATGGCGCCATCTGGCGGTACGTCCCTGGCGGGAAGCGAATTTTCGCACGATTGATCGTGCAGGAAGCGGCCGCCGGCATGCGCTGATCCTTGTCATACGGATCTCGGGGGATTTTGCCGACATCGGGCTGGACTTCATTCCATACCAGCCCTTGCTTCGGCAAGGGACGCGCAATGATTGAAGAATGCCCGGAACTGTGAGAAGTTACCGGCGATTCGACCTTGTTTTGCGGCGTTCAAGACTATAATTCCTTACGAAGGACCGGATTATCGGCGTGCAGCAGGTGGCGCCCAATCCGGACAGCGCATGACCAAGGCCAAATGCTGATGTTTGCCAACCGTGCTTCTCGAACAATCCGGGCATTCTGTTCCGCGGGCTTGATACTGTTTCAGGCAGCGATGCCCTGTCATGCCCTGGCGCAAACGGTTATCCAAGGCCCCGGCGAGAAGCCACAGGCAACGGCCAGTTCAGGTTTGGTCAACTCGGTTACCGGCGACGTATTCATGCGCAAGAGAAATGGCGAGCAAGTTCGTGTGAAGCCCGGAGACCTGTTTGAGCCTGGCGCCCAGTTCACCACCGGTGCGAACGCACAGTTAGTGCTGCTGTTCTCCGATGGTCAGCATGTAACCTTAACTGCGGATTCGGTTTTTCGAATCGACGACTATCAGTTCGACGCGCGCAACCCCAAGGCAAGTCGTGCGAGCTTCGGGCTGATGTCCGGCATGATGCGCATCGTCACTGGCGTCATGAATGCCGAAAACGGGAATGCGTTGCGGCTTACGGCGGGCAACGCGCTGATCACCATACTCGACAGGGATGTCAATTCTTTCGTCGTAGAAGCGGACGCCAGAGCTCCGGACAACGGTTCCGTTGCCGTTATTGTCGGACAGGTGTCGATTTCAAGGCCGGTTGGGCCGATCACCACAGTCGCCGGGGACCAGTTTTCGAGTTGGCAGTCCGCGACCGCTACATCAGCGCCGCAGCCACTGGCGGTAGCCCCCGCGGGGTTGCAGGCGGCGGCTGCCTCGCGTGCGACACTGCTGGTGGAAGGCGTGCTGCCGGATGTGGAGGCTGCGGCGCTCAAGATCGCGCTGGCGAACCAGCCGCCACCGGGCGCCGGCGCGCAACAGCAGCCAGCATTTGTACCCGTGGCGACCCCCGGGCCGGGAGGGTGCGTCGGCAGTCGCTGCTAGCCGGTCCATGACGTTCGTCCGGGCCCTCAAGGCTGTCCTGCCACCGGTCTTGACGCACGCCCTGAGGCGCCTGAAACGCGCGATCATGCCGCCCACCGATCGCTTGAGGTTTGCCCCACGCGGCTGGCAGACCAAACTGCCGCCGGGATCGGGGCTGGAACGCGAATCGCATGTCGCGCACGAACGCGAACAGTGGCAGCAAATATGGGAACCCTTTATCCGCCGTCTGAACGATGGCGGGGTCGCGTCCGAAATACCGAACGATCCCGATCACTCCCGCATCGAAGATCACAATACCTGGATGACTTACGCCTATGTCCTTGCGTTGGCCGCGCACAACAAATCGTCGCTCAAGGTTCTCGATTACGGCGGAAACCTGGGGTATTTCTACGGGATCGGCAAAGCGCTGTTGCCCGGCGTTGCGCTGGAGTATCACTGCAGGGAATTGCCGGAAATCGCCCGCCTGGGACGGGAACTCTCACCGAAGGTGATCTGGCACACGGATGACGCTTGTCTGGATCAGCAATACGACCTGGTGATTCTCAGCTCCGTGCTGGAATACGTTCAGGATTGGCAGGCGCTCCTGCATAAGGCATCCCACGCAGCGAGATTCCATGTATTCCTGGCAGGGACCCCTGTCGTCGCACGCGTTGCCAGCTACGTGGCGATTCAGCAGCTGTCAGGCACGATGATGCTCTATCAGCCGATCAACAAGGCCGAGTTGCGTAGCGTCATTACGAGTGGACGGCTGCGATTGGTGCGGGAATTCCAGGATGTAGAACACCAATACATCGATGGCGCGCCGGAGCAACCCTGTTATTACGGCTGCCTGTTGCAGCGTGAGCAAGGTGCTGCTTGAAGCGCTGTCTGGTTTGCGATTCATGCATCGAGGCATTCCTGGAGTTTGGCCGCATGCCCATCGCCAACGGGTTCCTGCACCGGGAAGATTTTGAAAATGAGGCGTGCTTCGAACTGAATGTGGGGTTTTGCGAATCGTGTTTGATGATGCAGCTGACCGAACCCGTATTCCGGGAGAAGATGTTCCACGACCAGTACCCTTTTTCCACATCCAGCTCGGCGTTCATGTCGGCCCATTTCCGGCGCTTTGCGGCACAGGTGATAGAAGGCTCTGCGGCGGACAAGCGCGCGTTCATCGTGGAGATCGGCAGCAACGACGGCACGATGCTGGAACCCTTCGCGGCCGCTGGAGTGCGTCATCTGGGCATCGATCCGAGCAGAAACGTTGTCACTGCGGCAGAAGCGAAAGGGGTCAAGACAGCGTGTCGCTTCTTCGATCAACAGCTCGCGCGCGAGATTGTCCTGGAGCATGGTCAGGCCAGCGCGATCCTTGCCGCCAATTGTTTCTGCCACATCCAGGATCTCCACTCGCTGGCTGAAGGCATTCAGACGCTGTTACAGCCCCAGGGCCTGTTGATCTTCGAGGATCCCTATCTCGGGGACATCATCAGGCTGAATTCGTATGATCAGATCTACGACGAGCATGTGTACTATTTTTCGCTGGCTGCGGTCGCCAACTGGCTGGCGCCGTACGGCCTGGAGGTGATCGACGCCCAGCCGCAAGCTGTTCACGGCGGATCGATGCGCTACAGCGTGGCCCGACGAGGAGCATTTCGCGTGGGAGCAGGTGTCATGGCGGTGCGGGACGGGGAATTGCGTGCGGATCTCCACAGGCCGGAAACCTATGCGCACTTTCGTCGACGGATCGAGTATTCCCGCAATGACTTGCTTGCGCTGCTGTCGCAGCTACGCCGGGATGACAAGCGGGTCGTTGGCTACGGCGCAACATCGAAAAGCACCACTGTCCTCAACTATTGCAATATCACACCCGATCTGATCGAGTTCATCACCGACACCACCCCGCTCAAACAGGGAAAATTCAGCCCGGGCGCGCACATTCCGATCCGGCCGCACGCGGATTTCAAGGCCGATTATCCGGATTACGCATTGTTATTTGCGTGGAACCACGCAGAAGAAATCATGGCCAAGGAGCGGGAATTTCGCGCTGCAGGAGGCAGGTGGATCCGGTACGTGCCACAGATAACCCTGGCCTAGCGCGGAACAAGCCATTGACAACTTTCGGCCTCGACAACTTCCAGCGCCGTTTCATTTTTCTCGCACCAGAAAATCGCGTATCGGCTCGAAGTCCCGCTCGGCATCCGGTACCGGAATCGTGACAAGCTCCGTTCCGTACACGATATCGAGTGAAATCCATTTCAGCCGGCGATACAACGATCGCGCGACTCTCCTGAATACGCTGTCTTCGGGCAATCTCATCAGTCGCCTGATCGCCCCGACTACGACCGGCATTGATACTGTCACCGTAGGCTCATTCATCAGATCCGACAGGAGTGGCGGCGCCACGGAGGCTCTGTAAGTACCGATCACACAGTGCTTCGCGTCCTCGAGGGATATGCCATCCGCCTCGGCTAGCGCTGGGACTACGACATTCTGGAATTTTTCAAAATCCCGTGACCAGGATGGCACCAGCATGCGCCCGAACCAGTCGCCGAATTGCATCTCATGGGTGACGCCGCTGCCGCCCGGAGAATCCTGTTGCCGGGCGAGATACAGGTGGTCCAGCCGCCTGGTCTTGCCGGCTATTGCGGCGAGGTACCAGATCAGGTGTTCGACCAGAAACAGATCCTTCAGATCCAGATCGCGAACCAGCTTGAGATGGATCCTCGCTGCGTCCGAGCGCTTAACGTCGTAATAGAAGGTATCCGACTTGCTCACGGATACGATTTGCAGGCGCTCTCTGGCGGTATCGGCCTCGACCGAGCGTATCTCGCGGGTGCTCTTCCATTGCAGATTTTTCCCGTGCGTCGAGCCGTGCGTATCCGGCCGGTCGGCGGAATTCATCCAGAAGATGGCGCCTTGCCCTCCGCATGAAACGTAGTCGCCATTTTCGGACAGAAATCGAACGGACTTCCTCAGGGTCTCCACGACGAAAAAGTCGTCGTTGTCCGCCATCGCCACATACGGCGTGCGTACCCGTTCGAGCGCATTCGCCATTTTTTCGTAGTAATCGGTATAGCTGTTGTCCGGTGGATAACGGACATAGTCGTAATCGACACCCGGATAGCGCGTCTTGTCGGCCAGCATGGTCAGGGCGCTATCATCCAGACTGCCGTCGGCAATCAGCACCTTGAATGGAAATGCAATGCTGTTTGCGTACTCCATCCACCGCGCAGTAAATGGCGTCCTGTCCTTGAGGGTCAAAAGGATCGTCAGATCCCGATCCGCGCGGTCGCGACTGTCAGGCTCATCAAAGGTCATGTTTCCAGACCAGCGGGGTGCTTCATCGCGCCGACCTCGGCAGACCGCAATGCTTCGATGGTCTCGCCAATGCCTTGCCCCAATGTTCCCCTGGGATGAAAGCCGAGTCCTGCGATGCGGTCATTACCGACGCGGAAGGACAAACGGTTCATGGCAGGGGAGTCCACGTGCTCTACCCGCAGTTCCGGAACATGCACCCGGATTTCTTCCACGATGCGGCTGACGGATGTATTGAGCGTCAGCACATTTAATACCTGACCGCTGAACAGATTGCGTTGCAGAATAAATATCAGGGCATCGACGGCGTCGCCCAATTCCAGGCAAGGCCGCTGCTGCATCAAAGCCGTTCTCCACACTGTTATCGGCACGCCGGCGACCGCCTGCCGGCAGAATTTGCTGATCGCCGTATGGAATTTCATGCCGGGCGAAGGTCCGAAAATCGTCCCGAATCGGCACACGACATGGCGCAGCCCACGATGGAGCGCCAGGGATCGCAGCATCCGCTCCGCGCCGAGCTTGGACGCGGCATAGGGACTCTGTGGCTGAAGTTCTGCATCCGGGCAGTCCTCATCCACCGTATCCGATCTGGTCCCGTACACACTGGTGGTTGATACGAACACGAGCGCGGCGCCGGTCTGCAGGCAAGCATCGGCAACCTTCTGCGTGCCGACAACATTTACCCGAAAGACTTCGGCATCGTTCGCATAGCTGCCTGCTGCATCGGTGATAGCGGCCAGATGAATGACCACATCGGCGTCCGTGAATATCTTGTGTAAGTTTGCAGTCAGCACGTCGTCTTCCTGAAACAGCACCCGGTCACCACGCGTGAGACTGGCGGGCGGACAGAAAGCATGCAAGGACATGTTGTCGACCATTACGACCTGGATATCAGGAACCGTCACGCACAGCTTCTGTGTAAGGCGTGAGCCGATATGACCCAATGCGCCGGTAATTACGACTCGCACAAGGAAGCTTCTATTGTGCGGTCTATGCCATCCACCAGCGGACAAGTGGCGAGCCAGCCCGTTGCCCACGAAAATCGCGCCGGGTCTCCGACGAAGGATCTGTTCTCGATTGGCGAGACGATTTGCGGCGGATCGACGTGCCTCACGGTCACCTTTCGGCCTGTTTTCAGTGCAACACGCTCGGCGACCAGGCCGAATGACTCTGCCAAAGTGTGCCCCCGCCCGCTGCTAATGACAAAGTGCCTCCCCGAAAGATCCGCGGCACACATACCCGCCGTCAGGAAGGCATATGCGGCATCTTCGACGTAGAGATAGTCGCGCAGGATGTCGCCACGACCATGGATGTCGATACTTTCTCCCGCCAGGGCCCTGCGAACTATGCGATTGAGGATTCCCCTGTCGGAGCGACCGACCATCGGTCCGGGGCCGTACACGTTCGCCAGACGCAGCGTTGTTCCAAGAACGAACTTTTTATGTGCATAGTGTTTCAAATGATTTTCGGCCATCAGCTTGTGCTGATCGTATACCGTCAAAGGATTGTCCGGATGATCTTCGTCCACCGGCAGCCGCAATGGCATGCCGGACTCGGTCACCGTGCCGGCGAACACCACCGCCGGGCAGCTTCCCTTGCGCCGGCATGCTTCGAGCAAGCGCATCATCGGCAGGACATTCGCGTCGAAGTCGGCATTCGGATTGGCATTTGCGACCGCGCTGCTCGTCTGACCCGCAAGGTGTAAAACAATATCCGCTGCTCGGATGGCGTGATCCCATGCATCGGGATCGCGAATGTCGCCACCTACGGTTTCCGTCCGGGCCGCGCAACCAGGCATGGATGCAGCTTCTCCGGTCCGCAACAGCAGGACGATGCGACATTCAATTTTCTTCAGAATCTCTATAATGTTGCTGCCGATAAATCCCGTGCCTCCCGTTATCAGGACAGTCTTTCCTTCATAGCTTTCAAGCACCCGTTGCCGGTGGCGCATCGTCGATTCTCTGGGGTGAACTGAATTGAGCTTTCTGTAACAAGCGGAAAACCTGATCCGTTCGTCCTGAGCCTGTCGAAGAACGACAGGCTCATCACGAATGGCGTCATCTGTTTTGTAAAGACCAATAGTATGCCGTCCAGCGCGAGGTGGCCGCAGTCAGCCGGGCACCCCAAGACGAGAAGGATTCAAGTCCTGTTCTGACCATGCACACCCAGACTTTTTTTCACGAGATTGCCAGACTTGCCCAGTCAATCGACATCGCAGCCATCGAGCAGCTTGCCATGGAGCTCGCTGCCCTGCGTGAGCGTGGCGGCCGCTTGTTCATGCTGGGCGTGGGCGGCGGCGCCGGGAATTGCAGTCACGCGGTGAATGATTTCCGCAAGCTTTGCAACATCGAGGCTTACGCGCCGACCGACAATGTTTCCGAGCTTACTGCTCGGACAAACGATGAGGGTTGGGACACCGTATTTGCCGCTTGGCTGCGTACCAGCCGCGCGACCGACAAGGATGCGGTGTTCGTGTTCTCCGTCGGAGGAGGCAATCTTGAAAGAAAAGTCAGCGCGAACATAGTTGCCGGCATCGAGGAAGCCAAATTTCGCGGCATGAAGGTATCCGGTGTGGTGGGGCGGGATGGCGGCTATACAAGGCAGGTGGGCGATTGTGTCGTGATCGTGCCTGTCGTGGATGCCTCGCGCATTACCCCGCATACCGAGACCTTTCAGGCGGCTGTATGGCACTGCCTTGCGTCGCATCCGCTTCTTCAGCAAACCCCGACGAAATGGTGAGCGGAGACCGTCTGCGACGCGCGGTATTTCTCGATCGCGATGGCGTTGTCAATCGCGCAATTATCCGGGCGGGCAAGCCCTATCCGCCTGATACGCTGGAGGCGCTGGAGATCCTCCCGGGGGTTGCCCAGGCGCTGCAGAAACTGCGCGCCGCCGGTTATCTGAACGTCATCGTCACCAATCAGCCTGATGTCGGCGCAGGCAGTCAGCGCCGCGAAGTTGTCGAGGCCATACACGACCGATTGCGCCGAGACCTGCCTCTGGACGCCGTGAAGGTCTGTTACCACGTCGAATCCGATCACTGCGGCTGCCGCAAACCACAGCCGGGCATGATCCTGGAGGCGGCGCGGGAATTGCATATCGATCTGGCTGAAAGCTACCTGGTAGGCGATCGGTGGCGAGACGTCGCCGCAGGCCATGCCGCGGGCTGCCGGGCGTGCTTTATCGACATGGGATATGCGGAGAAAAGGCCGGAGAAACCCCATGTTGCGGTAAAGTCTCTGCCCGACCTCGCAGACCTTATTCTCGCTCCACGAGAACACCCACAAGTCCGGAAACAAGAATGACCGCTCCTGCTGCTCTTAAAGTGAAACTGTTTGCCGATGGCGCCGACCTCGCCGGCATCAGGGAGCTGGCGGCCAATCCTCTGATCGGAGGCTTTACCACCAACCCGACCTTGATGCGCAAGGCATGCGTGACCGACTACAGGACGTTTGCGCTCGAAGTGCTCAAGGCGGTTCCCGACCGACCCGTGTCGTTCGAAGTGGTCGCCGACGACCTGGGCGAGATGGAACAACAAGCGCTCGAAATCGCTTCCTGGGGCGCGAATATCAACGTCAAGATTCCTGTCACCAATACTAGGCGCGAGTTCTGCGGTCCGCTCATTGAGCGACTTTCCAGGGCAGGGGTGAAGCTGAACGTCACCGCGCTGCTGACTCTCGACCAGGTGAAGGAAGTCACCGCCTGTCTCGCCGCGGAAACGCCTGCGGTGATCTCAGTGTTCGCCGGGCGCATCGCCGATACCGGCCGCGACCCGATACCGGTCATGGCCGAGGCGGTAAAGATCATGCGTGCCAGGCCGAAATCCGAACTCAGCTGGGCCAGTACCAGGGAACTGCTCAACATCTTCCAGGCCGACTCGATCGGCTGCCATATCATTACCGCAACCGATGACATCCTGAAAAAACTTTTCCTGGTCGGCAAGGACCTCGACCAATATTCGCTGGAGACCATCCGGATGTTCTACAACGACGCGAGCGCCGCGGGCTATCGGATCGTTACCCGCGCAGCTGCCTGAATGCCGTAGTTCCGGTTTCCATCCATGAACATTGAATTCTGGAAGGTGCTTGTTACCGGGGGCGCCGGCTATGTGGGAAGCCTGCTGGTACCCCAACTCCTCGGTGCCGGCTACAAAGTCACCGTGCTCGACATCATGTACTTTGGCGATCACTTCCTGCCGAAAGACAATCCCGCCCTCAGGATAGTCGAGTCCGACATACGCGATACCGCGAAGCTTGCCGTGGCGCTTGAGGGGATAGATGCGGTAATCCATCTCGCCTGCATTTCGAACGATGCCAGCTTCGATCTGGACGAAAGGCTTTCCACCTCGATCAATCTGGACGCGTTTGAGCCGACGGTCATCGCCGCGAAAATCGCCGGAGTCAAGCGGTTCGTCTACTGCTCGTCCAGTTCCGTATATGGCGTTTCGGAGTCGCCGGATGTGACCGAGGAGCATCCGCTCGTACCGCTGAGCCTCTATAACAAGTACAAGGGCATGTGCGAGCCGCTGCTGTGGAAGCACCAGTCGCCGGGATTCACATGCGTCACGATACGGCCCGCCACCCTGTGCGGCTATGCCCCGCGCCAACGCCTCGATTTGTCGGTCAACATACTGACCAATCACGCCGTCAACGCCGGCAGGATCACCGTTTTCGGCGGTTCGCAGAAAAGGCCAAACCTGCATATCCAGGACATGTGCGACCTGTATCAGCTTCTGCTGGAGGCGCCTGTGGAAAAGATTGCCGGAGAGACATTCAACGTCGGCTTCCGGAATCTGTCGTTGGCGGAAATCGCGCAAACAGTCAAATACGTCGTGCAGGAAGAATTCCCGGAAAAAGGCGACATTCCCATCGTTACCGTATCGTCCAGCGATGCGCGCTCCTACCATGTGAACTCGGACAAGATCCGCCGCGTACTGGGCTTTCAGTCCCGCCGCGGCATAGAGGATGCGGTTCGCGATCTTTGCAATGCATTCAAGGCAGGAAAACTTCCCGACAGCATGGATGACGCCATTTTCTTCAACGTCCGGCGCCTCAAGGCCCTGGGGGCTGCATGAACTCGCGTGCGGTTGCCGTTGTGACTGGCGGCGCCGGGTTTATCGGAAGCCATGTGGTCGATCTTCTCGTAGAGCGGGGGTTCGCCGTGCGCGTGATCGACAATCTGAACGGCGGGCGGCTGGAAAATATCGCACGGCATGCTGCCGGCGCCGGATTCGTGCTCGAGGAGCGCGATATCCGCAGCTACCAGCCGGACGATCCGCTTTTCCGGGGCGCAAAGTACGTTTTTCACTTTGCCGGCATCGGCGACATCGTGCCCTCCATGGAGCGGCCGACCGAGTACATGTCGACCAACGTGCAGGGAACGGTGCACATGCTCGAGTGTGCCCGCAACGCCAGGATAGAAAAATTTGTCTATGCCGCCTCGTCTTCATGTTACGGCCTCGCACGAGTGCCCACCGGCGAGGATCACCCCGTGGCGCCCCAGTACCCGTACGCACTTTCCAAATACCAGGGCGAGCAGGCAGCATTCCACTGGCACAAGGTATACAAGCTGCCGGTCAATGCACTGCGGATTTTCAATGCCTACGGCACACGCTCCCGCAGTACGGGTGCTTACGGCGCCGTATTCGGCGTGTTCCTGCGCCAGAAGCTTGCGGGCAAACCTTTCACCGTCGTCGGCGACGGATCGCAGCGGCGCGATTTTCTCTACGTGACCGATGTGGCGAAGGCATTCCTGGCTGCGGCCGAAGCGAAACAGACAGGATATTTCTGGAATCTGGGGGCCGGCCGTCCACAGTCGATCAATCGCCTGGTCGAGTTGCTTGGGGGAGAAAAAGCTTATATTCCAAAGCGCCCCGGTGAACCTGAATGCACCTGGGCGGACACAGCAAAAATAGAGAAGGACCTTGGCTGGAGACCGGAAGTGAGTTTCGAAGAAGGTGTGACGAAAACCGTCGCCGACATCGATGAATGGAGGCATGCGCCTCTGTGGGATTCCGCATCGATCGCCCGCGCGACCAAGTCCTGGTTCGAACATCTCGGTTAGAAGCCGCCGCCGTGCTATCACTTTTATTCGAGAAATACGGGCACAAGATCCAGACGGTCGGGGCGCTGAGGCAAACACTGGGAACACGGCCGCGCCTGAAGACTGTCGTCATGTGCCACGGGGTGTTTGACATAGTGCATCCGGGGCATTTACGTCACATGCTCTTCGCCCGTTCCAAGGCGGATATTCTGGTTGCAAGCCTTACCGCGGATCGCCACATTGCCAAAGGGGAAGACCGGCCCCACATTCCGCAGGAAATGCGCGCGCTCAATCTTGCCGCTTTCGAGGCCGTGGACTACGTGCTCGTCGACGACAACCCCACGCCGATCGAGAATATCGAGTTGCTGCAACCGGACTTCTTTGCCAAAGGCTATGAATATGCCGGTGCCCGCCTGGCGCCGAAGACGCAGGAAGAAGCATCGGCAGTCCGCCTCTATGGGGGAGAGATGGTGTTTACACCCGGCGACATCGTCTATTCCTCCACACAGCTGATCAATGCCGCGCGGCCGGCCATTGCGCACGAAAGACTCCTGTCCCTCATGGATAGCGAGAGCCTGACCTTCGATGCCCTGCGTTCAGCTCTCGCCAGGCTTGGCCAGTACAAGGTGCATGTGGTGGGCGACACCATCGTCGACAGCTACACGCATACCTCCATGCTGGGCGCTCAGAGCCTGTGAAAAATTATAAAAATATCCGTACTACCTGGTCCACGGTTAGAGCGCTGGTACGTTAAGAGAGCTATGACAACGCGAGATGGAATCGAGATGACAAGCGAAAGCGGAGAATTGTTCGAGGGGACTCTGGTGC
>SHXF01000106.1 GCA_009693435.1 Betaproteobacteria bacterium
CACCAGAGTCCCCTCGAACAATTCTCCGCTTTCGCTTGTCATCTCGATTCCATCTCGCGTTGTCATAGCTCTCTTAACGTACCAGCGCTCTAACCGTGGACCAGGTAGTACGGATATTTTTATAATTTTTCACAGGCTCTGAGCGCGCCTCTTGCGAAGGATGTCGCCGAAGCGCTGCGGAACGCGTGGCTGCAGCATCAGGTTCTGGTGGTTCGCGGCCAGGACATCACTGCGGAAGACCAGCGTCGATTCACGCGCTGTTTCGGCGAACTGCAGGCGCCCCGATCCAAGATTCCCCGGGTCAATCCGGACATCCTCTATGTCGCCAACGTCTCCGTCGACGGCGACCGCGGCGAACTGCCCGAGGGCGACATGCATTTCCATGCCGACCAGTGCTATTACGAGACACTGACCGCCGGTGCGGTGCTCTATGCGATGGAAGTCCCCTCAATAGGGGGCAATACGCTGTTCGCCAACATGTACCAGGCGTACGAAACACTCGCTCCGGCGCTGCGTTCGCGCATCGACGGGCTCGACGTGCTGTTCCAGTACGACTACCGGGTCAGCGCCTACAAGCGCGGTCCCGTCCCGACCGATGCGCCGCGCTACGTGCATCCGGCCTCGATCGTTCACCCGTACACGGGGCGATCGGTGCTGTTCGTCAATCGGCTGATGGCGGACTCGTTTCCCGGGATTCCGCGCGACGAAAGCGATGCGCTGCTTGAGCAGCTGTTCGAGCATATCGAGCAACCGGAATTCATCTACGAGCATGAGTGGCGCAAGGGCGATGTCGTCATCTGGGACAATTTTTCCACGCTGCACGCCCGCACCGACTTCGATCCGTCCGAGCGGCGGATATTGCGTCGCATGGCCATTCGCGGCGCGAAGCCCGAGGGCGTGCGCACGCTCGCAAACGCCTGAACTTCCCTGTCACCCACCGGAGATGCCCATGAACACGTTCTTCCTCCACCGACGCCTGGCGATTGCCGCATGCGCGAGCCTGGCGATCTTCGCTACGGCCCATACTGCCGCAGCGGACCTGCAGGAACACACGGTGCTGATGCCGGCACCACCCACGTTGCCAGCCTTCTCCCCATGGGTCATCGCCCAGGCCCGGGGCTACTACGCGGCCGAAGGAATCAAGCTGAATCTGGTCGCGGCCAAGGGCGGCGGCGTCGACGTCGCCAAGCAGGTCGGCGCGGGCAATGCCATCGCCGGAAGTTCGACGGGCGACACGCCGATTTTCGTGAGACCGAACGGGGTTCCGGTCAAGGTGGTGGCGGTGCTCGGCGGGCGCTCGCTGATGCAGATCGCAGTGTGGGCCGACAATGACAAGATCAAGGTCCCGGCCGATTTCAGGGGAAAGACCCTCACGGTCGCGTCGTATCAGGACTCGGTCTACTACAACTTCATCGGCATGCTGGCGAAATTCGGCATGACCAAACACGACGTCAATGTGCAGGCGGCGGGTCCGGGGGGCGTATGGCAACTGTTTGCCGCGAAGAAGGCAGACGCCATGATTGGAACCCCCGACTGGACTGCCGCAGCCATAGACGCCGGCGCGAAAGTCAAACTGTTCTTCGGCGAAGAGCACTTCCAGAGTTTTCCCGCAGCCATCGTGGTTTCGGATGAATCTATCCGCACGCGCCCGGAACTGGTGGCCAAGATCGTCCGCGCCACCTTGCGCGGCATGAGAGACGTGATGAACGATCCGGAAGGCGCGGCGCGCGAATTCGTCGCCGCCGTGCCCTCCAACAAGGGGCGCGAACGCTACGTGGAAACCGTGATCAAGTCCTACGCGGAGAATGTCTTTCCCGGTCAGAAAATCCTCGGAAAAGTAGATGTCGAGCGACTGAAAAAACTGCAGGATTTCTATCTGAAAGAGAACCTGATCGAAAAGGCGGTTCCGCTTACCGACTTCTATACGGACCAGTTCATCCAGTAACAGGGGCTCCCTTCCTGCGGCCGCTTATTTGCTTGGTTAGCCCCATCGTCATGCAGGCAGAGCGTGTCGAAGGAGAACTTGCGATCAGGCACGGCTATCGCGTGGTCTGTCTCAATGCCGGCTTTATCACCGCTCCTCGTGCCTTCACTCGATTCCCCCCTTGGCGCTGACGAGCGGCAGGAACAAACGGCGACTGGATGGTGAGCGCGCCGTCGATCACTTGACCATGTTGCATGTCCTCGGAATACAGGATTACCGAACCGGTCATTCTGGCGCCGGCGATAATCAGACTATCGTAGAAGCCGTAACGGTATTGCTCCCGAAGGCGAAGCGCTGCGTAAATGAGTTCCGGCGTCACTGGATGTACTTCGCAAGCGTCATTTACTTCATGCAGCACGGCTTGCACCTTGTTTGTCGGCAGCAGGAATTTTTTCGTCAGAACATGTGCAAGCTCACCCAATACCTGCGTGGTCACGCAAGCTCCACCATTCCCGAGCGCCGCCATCGCAGCCGTCTTTTTGGCGGCTTCGTCTCCCGAGTAAAGATAGACGAATACATTTGTGTCGATGAATACCCTAGCGCTCGTTGGCTTCATCGCGATCGAATTTGAAATTCTTGGTATTGATTACGGCAGCGCTCCATTCTATTGTCTTCCTGGGCTTGCTGAGCCGCTCGTACTGCTCCGTCGAAATCAGCACCGCCACCAGCTTGCCGCGCCGCGTGAGCCGCACAGCGTGGCCCTGCTCCGCTTCATGCACCAACCCGGACAAATTATTCTTCGCTGCCGCGATCGAGTAAGCGTCGTTCATGGATGACCCCGATGAGATAGCCATTTATCTGGCCATCCTAGCATTCCGGTGCGGCGCCATCAATCGCTGCCAGGCAGCTAACCACGGTAAAGACTTACTTCCATAACCTCAACATTTCGACAACCATGCCATTCTGATGGCAATTTGATGACAGGGAAACAACCATTGATTCCGCCGGTCGGCTGGTGGTACCCAAGGCGCGTCGCCCTTGGGGGCGCAGCCGAACGTGGCAAGGCCGGGGAATCCTGCGCGAGTGGAAACGCCCACATGCGTCGTGATGGCGTCTGTGAATTTCCTGAACTGAATTGCGATCATCCCCACTAATGCGCCAGAATCCGCATCTTGCCGGCGGAAGACGGAGTAATCGACATGCAAAAAATCCATTGTGAGGGGTGTGGGGAGGTCATCGCCAGCTACGATGTCGTCCACTACGGTTCCATGGATAAGGGATATCGAACGCTTTGCACCCGATGCGTCAACGCAGACGTGGCCAGGTTGAGCGGGCTAGACGATTTTGAGAACATCCGGCTGGAACCCATTGGAATCGCCGATTACGCCGGCGAGACACATGAATTCCATTTCCGGACACGCCTGTTTGGAAGCGGTGTCGCTCTGGATGCCTTTGAGCTTCGAGAAGGAAACCCGGACGGTTACAGGTTCCAGATTCACGGCGATCCCGAAGACGATTTGTTCGCCCTGCTGGGCCGGATGATCCAGAAAATACGCCGAATGCTTTCCATCAAGCACCTTGAGGACGATGCGATGGGACTTCGAATCGCCGATCGGACCGTGCGAGGGCGAATCGAATGGGATGATTCCGAAGAGGGTCACGTGCCACTCATCGTTGTCGACGGCCGGGAAATCTCCTGGGAACGTTTCGGCCGCATGTTGATGACCTTCGAGGGCTGGCAGTTCAAGTTGGAGATTGCCGATCCCAGCGATGAGGTGTGAATCCGCCAGATTTCCAGAACAAGAAACTTCGGCGTGGTGGTCTCTGGAAATTCGACTTCGATGCGAACAACACAGCGCGGTACTGGGTTCTTTTCATCAAACGCGTGGCGCTTCTCGGCGGGAAGGAGCAGACAGCATTCAGACCGTGACGATTTCGATGCGAGCGGAAAAGCCAAGCTGAGCGAGCAGTTCCTCGCAATCCGCCCAGGTCAGACCGAACGCGCGCACATCGGCCACGCCAAGGCGCGACACGACCGCCGATATGGCTGCGGCGTCTTTTTCGTCGAATTCGCCTTCCATCAAGGCGTTCTTAGCGCGCGTGGGGTGGCAAAGGTCGACACGCCGCTTCGAGCATGTCTCACGGAGTGCCGATTGCTCACGCGGTTTGTCCGTTAAATCACCCCCGCCATCCCCCGGTGTAGGAAAATCCAAGGCATGATCAGTACAAGGGTCATCGTCGTAATCGGTCCCTCCGGCTCAGGCAAATCCACGGTGGGGAAGCTGCTCGCCAGTACACTCGGCTGGGCGTTCCACGAGGGCGTCTATTTCATCCGCCGGAAAACGTCGCGCGCATGCGATCGGGCGTGCCGCTGGGGGATGCAGAACGCGCGCCCTGGCTGGCGGTACTGGCGCGGCGCATTGCGCAGCATCTCGCTGAAAACACACCGGCAGTGCTGACCTGCTCGGCGTTGAAACGCGTCTACCGCAGCGCGCTGCTCAGCGCGGCAACGCGCGCCGGACGCGACGCCCATGCCGTGCGCTTCGTCTATCTCGAGGCCGACCCGGATACGCTCGCCGCGCGGCTGCGAAACCGGCAAGGCCATTTCTTTCCGCCAGCGCTGCTGGAAAGCCAGTTGGCCGATCTGGAGGAGCCTGCCGCCGATGAAGCGGCGCTGGCAGTCGACGCAGCGCCGCTGCCGCAGGTGATCGTCGAACGCATCATCGCCTCGCTCGATCTGGAGGGGCCGCCTTGAAAAACCTGATACGGCGACATAAAATTATCATTTCTGACAATTCATCTGCCTTAATACGTCCGGTATACGGGGACTTTATCGATACAATTCATGAGAATATTACAGAATCTGCATCCGCCGGCGCGGTCCCGTGCTGCCGATGCATCCAGGCGCCTGCAGCGCAACGGTGGCTATTCGGCCGATTTCGCGCATCGCGCCGCCAGCCAGCGTCCTGCAATTCAGCGACGCTGCATCAGCCCGCCGCATTGCCAAATACCGCCAGCAACGTGAGGTCTTCCTCGATGTCGAAAAACGAATGCTCGGCGGTGGCGCTCACATAGAGGACGATGCCGGGCCGGACCTCGTGTTGCTGGGCGCCTATGCGCAGCATCGCCCGCCCTTCCAGAACCACATACATTTCGTCTTCGAGATGAGGGGCCTGCATGTCGCGGGATCCCGCCGGTAACCGGTATATGGCGCCGGAAAGCGAGGGGCCCCGAAGAAACTCATGCAAACGCGGTTCCGAGCCTTCGACCAGCTTGCTCAGATTGGCGACGTCAAAGACCTGCCAGGCGGATCCGGACATGCGCGTACCTTCGATGTGGTTCAGTGCCTCATGATCTCTCACACGGCGACTGCGCGCAATTCGCGGGCGGCGCACTGTCGCGGGATGCGGGGCATGGAGCGTTGCCCTTGGGGGCTTCCTCCCGCCGCTTTACTTTATCCGGTTGCAACCTATGATGGAATTCATTGCCACGCGAAAACACGGAGCAGCGATGAGAATCAGCCGGAAAGATTTCCTGCGCCTGATGGCCACGTCGGTTTGCGGCGTCTGCGGGGCGATGGCCGGCGGCGCACTGCGGCCACTGGCGGCCCTGGCTGCCGATCCCCCGCCCTCTCCCGGCGCAGCCGCGCGCAGGCCACGCCCGCTCGGCTCGCGCACGCTGATCCGTGGCGCCAGTGTGCTCACCATGGATCCGGCATTGGGCGATATCGAGAACGCGGATGTGCTGATCGAGAGCGATCGCATCGTCGCGGTCGGCGGGCGCATCGAGGGCGTGCAGGCCGATATCATCGATGCGACCGGCATGATCCTGATGCCCGGCATGATGGACGGCCACCGCCATGTCTGGCAAACGCTCATCCGGGGCGCGGTGACACGCACCTCCGGCATCAACTATTTCAGGGAAGTGCATCTGCGCATGTCGGTCAGCTTCCGCCCGGAAGACGCCTACCTCTCCTCTTATCTCGGCGGGCTGGATGCGATCGATTCCGGCGTGACGCGCGTGGTGGATCATTTCCACATTTCGAATATCGATCGGGAGATCGGCGATGCCGCGGCGCGCGGACTGAAGGACTCGGGCGTCGGCGGCTATTTCTGTTATCAGCTCGGCGGGACGCACCGGCACCGGCCCGGCGACCGGGTCACCGCTGCCGAAGCGTTCGGGCACAGCTTTGAAGCAGCCAGCGCCTACCGTATCGACACCGCCGCGCAGTTGCGCGACAGGCATTTTTCCAGCAGCAGCGACCCGCTGCAGTTCGGCGTGGCGCTGACGGCGGCGGAGTTCGGGCGGCGCACACCGGAGATCACGCAGGACGAATTCCGCATGGCGCGCAAGCTCTCGCCGAAGCTGATGACCCAGCACCTGTACGGGCAGGAACCCGCCGACGCGGCGCGCATCGGCCTGCCTTATCCGACCGGCCTGCCGCCGGGGTATCGCGTGATCCCCGACATCCATCGCGCCGGGCTGCTGGGCAGCGACTACCTCATTTCGCACGGGACCCAGTTCACCGACGAAGAACTGCGGATGATCCGGGACGGCGGCGCCAGAATTGCCACGACACCGATCGGAGAGATGACCTATCCCCGGCCGCCGCTGCACGGGCGTGCACGCGCGCTGGGTATCCCCATAGTCTTCGGCCTGGATAACCTCGCGGCTTTCTCGAACGACTATTTCGAAGTGATCCGCCGCGGCTTTTTCAGCCTGACCAAGGACAGCCGCGACTTCGCGGTCGCCCGCACCATGCGCGCGCGGGATTTCATCAATCTGGCGACCTTGGGCGGCGCGAGGGCACTCAACATCGATTCGCTGGCCGGCAGCGTGACCCCGGGCAAGCAGGCCGATCTGGTGCTGCTGCGGGCCGACGGACTCAATATGCCGCCCACCGGCGATCTCGCCGAACGGGTCATGCACTATGCCGGCATCCACAACATCGACAGCGTGTGGGTGGCGGGCAGGCTGCTCAAGCACGCGGGGCGGCTGGTCGGACTCGACTGGGCGCAGACCCGCCCGAAGATGCTGGCCGCGCGCGAGCATGTGATGACCCAGGCGAAGCGCATCGAGATCGTGGCCAACTGAGCCGGCGTGGCGCGCGCGAAGCGCGCGCTGCTATTGCGGCCTGATACCGGCGGCGCGCGCGCCTTCCTTGACGATCTCATGATCCCTGACCAGCGTCGCCTGCAGTTCTTCCTCGTTGAGGTTCATCGGCTCGGACCCCTCCGCACGCATCTGCGCGAGCACCTTCGGCTGCTTCATGATTTCCGCGATCTCAGTGTTGAGCCGGGAAATGATCGCCTTGGGCACGCCGACAGGCGCAAATACCGCGTACCAGTTCGGCACCACGAAGTCGTAGCCCAGCGACTTGACGAGTGGCGCATCGGGAAACAGCACGCTGCGATCCGGCCCGGCCACCGTCAGGATGCTCGCCTTGCCGGCACGCACGTGGTCGCCCCATCCGGTGGGAGATGAGACATAGACGTGCACCTCGTTCGCCCGTATCGCCAGCATGGCGGCGGCCGGACCCGAGTACGGTATGAGCTGTCCTTGTATTCCGGTCGCGCGCAGGAAGCGCGCGGCGTTGGCTTCCGACGCCGAATTGGTGATCATGCCGACGTTGAGCTTCCCGGGATTGGCCTTGGCAAAATTGATCAGTGCGTCCAGCGTGCGGGGCGCCTGGGAGGCGCCGATAACCACCCCGTAATGGCGCATCAGACCGGAGACCGGCGTCAGCTCCTTGAGGCCATCGAATCCGGTCTTGACGAAAACCGGGAAGAGCCCCACGCCGTACGTGCTCGCGAGCAACGTATAACCGTCCGGCTGCGCCCGCGCCACAGCTTCGGCGCCTATCAGCCCGCCCGCGCCCGGCCGGTATTCGGTGACCACCGGCCGCTTCAAGCGCTGCGTCAGCTCTTCGGCCAGCATGCGGCCGGCCCAGGCCGAGCCGGCGATGCCGGGCGGCACCGGAATGACCAGCCGCACCTCGCGCGTCGGATAGGCCTGCGCCTGCGCCTGCGGGGCCGCGGCAGCAATACTCATTGCGGCCATTGCGGCCGCTGTGGCCCTGTTGATCGATCTCGCGAACGAATAGCGCATTTCAGACCCCCGGCCGGGCCGGGGGAATGGTGTTCGACCACTGCTTGAGCGGCTGCTCATCGCGCAGCGCAGTGAGTTCGCGCTTCCAGAGCCGCCTGAGCAGCACGATGGCGGCGTCGGCAGCGCCCAGACACTCGTTGTCACGGTCGACGATCGTGCCCTGCCCTATCATGACGATGTTGTCCTGGATGCGTGTCATGTCGCTGCCCTGGCCGCGGAATGGCAGGTCCTTGAAGCGCATGCGGCCCGACAGCACCGCGTCCGCCACCTCCTGCACCGGAGGCAGTTTGGCAAGCCGGTCCCAATCGGCATTGCGATGCGCGAGGAACGACTGCTCCTTGTCCTTTGCAACATAGGCGTGCGTGAGCAGGCACATGTAGTGGCTGTGGTCGTCCACGGGCACACGCCAGCCCAGCACCTCGCGCCAGGCCTCTTCTTCCGGGTAGCCGGGCGGCTGCGCCCAGCTCGTCATGTTCGGCATCTGGTAATGCGTGGCGCGCTTGATGCCGTTGTTCCTCGTGCCGTACTGCGCGAGGCCATAGTCGGTCTCTTCCGCGCTGATCTGCGGCACGTCGAAGCTTATCTTCTCGTACGGCGATCTGGCATGCAGGATGCCGATATGCGCCTCGTCGATGGCATTCTCGAGATGCTGGAAGTAGTTGAAAGGCCATTGCATGAAGGTCTGGATGACCACGCCGCCTGCCTCGTAGTGCGGGTAGCGCGGCATGGGCGGCGGCTCGCCTTCGCCCAGCCAGGCAAAGATCAGCCCGAGGTATTCGCGCACCGGATAGGCGGCGATGCGCACCCGCTCCGCGAAGCTGCGCGGCTCCGAAGGCTGCTCCAGGCATTGTCCGCCGGCGTCGTATTTCCACCCGTGATAGGTGCAGCGGATGTCGTCCCCCTCGACGTAGCCCGTCGAAAGCCGCGTGCCTCGGTGAGCGCAGCGCGCCGCAACCAGATGGGGTTCGCCGCCCTCGCCGCGGTACAGCGTGAAATCCTCGCCCATCGCGCGGACCGTCACGCTCCAGCCGGGCTTGAGGTCCTGCGAGATGAAGAGCGGCTGCCAGAACCTCCTCAGAAAACGGCCGGCCAGCGTACCCGGCCCGGTGTGCGAAAAATCTTCGGTTTCGTCACGCAGGTCCGCAGCGTTCTCGGCTTTCATCACATTCCCCCATTCAGGTCACTGCGGATTGATGCCGGTCTTTCGGATCGACGCGGCTTTGCCCGGTTGCCTCCGGCATTTCCCCGATTCATTACAGTGCAACTCCAAAAATTCCCAAATGGTCGTTCCCGCGGAGGCGGGAACCCGTGTAATCACGGAAATGGATTCCCGCTTTCGCGGGAATGACGAATTAATGGAGATCTCCTGCAAACATAAACCCGCTGAACGGGCGGTCGCGCCAACCGGGCCGATGCGCGGCTGCTACGCCTCGGCCGTGACCGGATCGATCATCTTTCTGACCTCGGTGACTTTCGTGGCCGGGAATCCGCTGCGCTTGGCATGCTCATCTATCAGCGCCACGCTGTCCGCGATGTAGATGCAGAAGGTTTTCTCGCCGGCGACGTAGGTGTGCTCCCACTGGATGTTTTTGTTCTCCGCTTTCATCTGGGCGAGTACGCCGTTCGACTTCTGTGCCGCGCCGCGCAGGGCTTCGCGGTCGGCGGAACCGATTTGCGGGATATCACGTTCGATCACGAATCTGGGCATGGCAATTCCTTCGATGGACAAGTCCTGTGGATAAAAAAATGGGATATTCCTGGCGTACGTGCGTGTTCCACCGACTGCGCTATGACAGCGCCGGAGCGGCAGGCACGCTTGCCGAAAACCTTGCGTGCGCTCTACCATCCGGGGTGGGGTGACGGGAACCGCGTTCACCCTGACAACGCGCGACATCACACGGCGCTGGAGGAAACAGGCAAGGTGGACACTAACGCAGCAAGCGGATTTCCGCAACCGGGCAGGCGCATATCGGCGTTCATCGCCGGGCTGCCCAAGGCCGAGCTCCATGTCCACATCGAGGGCACGATCACCCCGGAACAGCGGCGCAAATTCGCGCTGCGCAACAGCCTGCCCCCGGAGTCGCCCTACGCCGGCTGGGACCGCGACACCACGGCCGACCCGGCGACATACCTCGCCAATTTCCTGGCGGTGCTGTTCGACTGCCTCTCCGTGCTGAAAACAGAACGGGATTTTTTCGACCTCACCTATGAATTCCTGGAGAAGATCCACGCCGACAACGTGATCTACGTGGAGCTTTCCTTCGATCCGCAATCGCACATCACGCGCGACATACCCCTCTCGGCGGTGATCAACGGCATCGATGGCGGCCGGAAAAAAGCGAAAGCCGATTTCGGCATCGAGTCGAACCTGATCATGTGCATCAATCGCGAGCGCTCCGCCGAGGAAGCATTCGACCTGCTGCAGGCGGCGCGGCCATTTCGCGACCGCCTCACCGGCATCGGCCTGGACTGCGCGGAAGAAGGCAACCCGCCGATCAAGTTCAGGGACGTGTATGCCGTTGCGCGCGCAGAGGGCTACCGCCTGACCGCGCACTGCGACCACAACCAGCGCAACTCGGCCACGCACATCTGGCAATGCATCGAGTTGCTGGGGTGCGAGCGCATCGACCACGGAATGAACTGCCTGGAGGATCCGCGCCTGGTCGACCGGCTCGGCGAGCGCGGCACGGTCATGACCGGCTGCCCGACCTGGCGGCCCATCGACCCCAAGCCGCGCCGCATGGCGGAGATTCGCGGCATGTACGACGCCGGCCTGAAGGTCACGCTTAATTCGGACGACCCCGGCGTTTTCGTCAGCGGCACCCTGGGCTCGATGCTGCCCCCGGTCGCGGCCACCGGTGATTTCGGCGAGTCCGATCTGGTGCGGCTGATGCTCAACGCATTCGAGGGGTCGTGGGCGTCACGCGAGCAGCGCGCCAGGTTCTGCGAGCGGGTGAACCGCTACTTCCGCGAGTGGCTGGACTCGCAAGTTCCGAAGCAGGGCCAATAGTCCACGCGAGGTGCAGCGCCGCCGGGACCGCCCGCAGACCTCGCCTACTGATTGATGCCGAACGGCGGTTCCCACCCGGTGAGCACGTGGCGTCCGATCTCGGCGTATTTCCACTCCATGGGATCGTGCAGCGACAGAGTGCGCGCGTTGCGCCAGTAACGATCGAAACCGTTGGCCCGTGCCGCCGAGCGCGTCCCCATCAGTGCAAAGATGTCGGACGTGGCGCGCATCGCCGCGCGGCCGGCCGCCGCCTTGGCCGCATAGATCGGCACGGCGGTCGTGGTTCGGTCGACCTCGCCGCGCTCCGCGGCATCCAGCAGGTCCCCGCAGGCGAGGGTCAGCGCGTACGCAGCGGCGAGCTCGGCAACGATCTCGCCCGTCAGGCGTCGCACATAGGGATCGTCAGCGGCGTTGTCGACACCGGCGGAGGGCCAGGGACGGCTCTTTGCCGAGACGAACGGCGCTGCGGCGCGCACCGCCCCTATGCCGATGCCGACCAGCGTGGCCGCAAACCCGGCCTGGTAGCGCAGCGGCACATACATGAGCGGCGCGCTCCCCGCCACGCTGGCGCGCAGCTCGGGATCGGTGCGCACCTTGCTGAAGGTGATGGCTCCGGAGTCGGTTGCGCGCTGGCCGAGCGCATCCCAGTCGCGGTGAACGGTAACACCGGCCGCATCGCGCGGAACGAGGTTGAGTTGGCGTCCGAGGCGCTGGTTCGCGTTCACACCTTCGATCTCGGGGTTGATCGCCCAGACCGCGATGTAGTCGGCCTCGGCCGCGCCCGTGGTATAGATCTTCTGACCGTCGATGACGAATCCGCCGTCCGGCTGGGGCCGGCACAGCGTCTTCCAGGGATCGTCGATCTTCTTGCCGGACTCGGCGATGGCCGCGCCGAGGATGGCGTTTTCCTCCAGCACGGCCCGCGCGAGCCGCGGCTTGAGCGCCTCCGGGCAATAGACGAAGATTTCCCGGACCAGTTCGTCATGGATCTTGAACAGCTGCGCGACCGACGAATCCGCCGCCGCCATGCGCACCTGCGCTTCGAGCGAGAAACGGTTCGGCGCCCCTGGCCCCCCGAGGGACACCGGCACACCCGACTTGAGGACACCGCAGTGCTTCAGTGCGGCGATCGACGCGCTGGGATAGCGTCCGCGCGCGTCGTGCTCGGCGGCAAGCGGTTCGACCTCCCGGTCGAGCGATTGCTGCAGCGCCGCCAGCGCCGGCTGCCACTCCGGCGCCAGCCCGTTGGGCGGAAAAGCCTTTTGCAATAACGGCGGCGCCTGCGTTGTTTGTGCCGGGGTTTGCGCGGGGGGATTGGGCATGGTCATGGTCATGAGGCGGGCGGTTGGAATGAGGCAAAGTCCATCAGGCGGTGCACGCTGTGCCGGTGCTGCGGACAGCGGCAGCACACCATGCCCGCGCGCGTCTGCAGGACGACGTCGATGAACGACTGGGATCTGGTTTCTATCAGGCCGCGCTCGGTCAGCCCCAGATCGGGGACGCCGGCAAGTCCGATGAAAGACATGATGAGGAAGGGTGCGCGGATGTCGCAGCCGAGCTCGCGTGCTGCCGCATCGGCGGCAATCGATTGCTCGCGAACGATTTCCCAGGGCTGGTCGCTCATGATGCCGGCAATCGGCAACGGCACGCTCGCGAGCACCTTGCCGCCGGCCACCACAACGAGGCCGCCGCCCAGTTCCCCCGCGGTTCTGGCCGCATGCGCCAGATCCTCGTCGCTCGTTCCGACCATGACCAGATTCTGGTTGGTGCAGTTGGTGGTCGCGGCGAGAGCGCCGCGCTTCAACCCGAAGCCGCGCACGTAGCCCAGGCCGAGTGTCTTGCTCGCATGATGGCGATCGACTATCGCCACCTTGAGCACGTCGCGACCGGGATCGCACCGGACCGTACCGTAGACTACCGGAAGTTCGGCGTGAAAGGCGCGCTTGAAATAGCCGTCGTACATCTCCATCGCCTGTACCCAGGCAGAGGCGCCCGTGGCCTTGACGGCGAACAACCCGGCCGACAGCTCCGGATGCAGGCGCATGGTGTTGCGGGTGGTTGCGGGCATGCGGTCCGTGTTGGCGAACAGGGCCCGGCCATTCTCGGCCACGACCTGGCCATTGACCATGACCAGGGTGGGCCGAACCGCCGCGAGATCGGGCAGCAGTTGCAGGTCCGCCAGACGGCTGGGCGTGATGGAACCGATGAGGTGGTCGAGCCTGTAGTAGATCGCCGGGCTGAGCGAGCCCATGCGGTAGGCGTGCATCGGCTTGACACCCGCCTTGATCGCCTGGCGCACCAGGTGGTCGATATGACCTTCGTCCTCTATGTCTTCGGCCAGCCTGTCGTCCACGCAAAAGGCCATGTGAAACAGCCCGTCTCCCAGCGCGCCCAGATCGGCGAATACCGAGGCACAGTTGTCGTTCATGCTGCCCGCCATGACGGTCAGCATCGCGCCCAGGCGCAGCCGTTCCAGCACCTCGTCGGTGGTGACGGCATTGTGGTCGTCGCTGATACCCCCGGCGAGGTAGGACCAGAGCGGTTCATCCCGAAGACGCGCGGTATGTCCCGTCAGCCGCTTGCCGGCGGCGAGCGCGGCCGCCTGTTTTCGCGCCGTCCATGGATCCATGTCGAAGGGATTGGACTCGCCGAAGCTCACCGCCAGCGCCGCCTGTACCCGATCGATGATTTCCTGGTTGCCGACCTTTGCCCCGCCCATTTCGAGCAGCGGCCGTTGCGGCACGCGCGGCGTCACCTGGCGGAAGATGCGCAGCGGCGTGCCGGTCCGGCCGACGATGTCGAAGCCCTCCTCCCCCAGCACATTGGCGATGCAATTTGCGTCGGCAAGCAAAGTGGTCGTGCCGCGCGGCACGGACAGCCGCGCCAGCTCGCCGGGCGTGAGCTTGGTGTACTCGATGTGGATGTGGGTATCGATGAACGTGGGCGCCACGTGCAGCCCTCTGGCATCGATGATGCGCGGCGCGTCGAAACGACCTGCCGGCGTGACGGCGGCAATATGCCGGCCGGCGATGACGACGTCGCGCTCCAGGATTTCACCGGTATGCAGCGAGAGCATCTTGCCGCCACGGATGATGATGTCGCCCGGTTCCTTGCCACCCGCCACCGCGCGCAGGCGCTGGATTTCAGCCGCGCCGGGCGCGAGGTCGGCGCCGACTGCCGGCGAGGCGGAACTGAACGGCGCGAACGGATCGTCAGCCGGCGCGCCCGCAAAGTAATTCGTAATGACTTTTCCTTTCCCGGGATATGCTGAACAAGGGGGCGGCGCCCCCTTGTATATCCCCCATTTTAGGGGAAACACGCTTCACGCTTTCTCGGAAATGGACACTTGTTCAGTGTTTCCTAGCAGCCTGTCGGACTTAGGTTGAAATTGCGAGCCATAGCAGCTATGGAAATCGAGCGGGACAGAGAAATAGGTAGATTAGGCGCGATGCAAACTGAGTGTGGCGTCTGCGCACCCGTATCTACTCGTTTATCCCGCCAATACCGCCATCCTTTTGATGTTCCATGCCATTGTGACCAGCGTCCACTCCCCTCGCACCGAGGCCAAGCCACGCAACAGGAATTGCCGGAAGCGCATCACCGACTTGATGATACCGAACACCGGCTCTACAGTCTGCTTGCGC
>SHXF01000107.1 GCA_009693435.1 Betaproteobacteria bacterium
GGCTATCTTGGCCGTAACAACGATCCGCACCCGGGACACCAGCTTATGTGGCAGGGCTACACGGTCCTGCAAATCCTCTGTCTGGGCTTCACTCTCAGGCCACCGGATACAAGTTGAAATAATTGTGGGTAAAGGGCAGGGCTAGCCGCCGCACCTGATCCGCCAATCCCTGTGCATCGCCCTGGCGCACTGCCACGCCGATCCGCTCGCGCTCCACCAGCAGACCGATCTCGCCCTCGCGTTCACCGATGAACACCACCGGCCGCCCGGCGGCGAGTATGCCGTAGAGCTTGCTCGGGAATACGTAGCCCTCGACCTCGGGCCGCTGCGACACCAGATGCACGTCGGCAACGCCCAGGCTAAACGACAGCCCCGCGCGGTCCTGATAGGGCTGGAACCCCACGTTGGAAAGCCCCATCCGGCGGGCCCCGGCTTCGATCATGCGGCGCTGCGCGCCGCCGCCGATGAACAGGAACACGATAGCGGCAGCATCGCTCGCCAGGCGCTGCGCCGCGCCGAGGATGGTATCGAACTCATGGGCGCGGCCCATGTTCCCCGAATAGCAGACGATGAATTTGTCATCCAGTCCCCACTCGCGCCGCAACGGGTTGTCCGCCGCGGCGACCGGACGGATTGCTTCACTGTCGGCCCAGTTGGGGATGACATGGATGCGCGCTGCCGGCGCGATGTCGTGCCTTGCCGGCGTACCGACGTGCACCGGCGGCATATTGACGTGCACTGGCGGCGCACAAGCGCGCGCCACCACTGCGGCCATGCGCTCGCCGAGCACCACATTGGCCGCGGCCGCGCGGTAGGCGCGATTGCGCAACCGGCGCAACCATCCCGCCTGCGGTCCTGCAAGCGCGCGCACGCCCAGCGCTTCGGCCACTTCCGGGAAGACGTCCTGCACCCAGTTGACGAGTCGCGCGCCTCGAAAGCGCGCGATGCGCCAGGCCACCACTGAAATCAGCGGTGGGTCGGTCTTGGCGACAATCAAATCCTCCGCATGAGCGATGCGCCACAGGCGCCACCCCGCGGCAAGGTAGAAGCTCGCGTAGTCGGCCGCCCGTCCGATGAGATTGTCGCGCCCGAAGCGCGTGGTGCGCACGCGATGCACTTCCACCCCGTCAATGCGCTCGTGTGGCGGCAGATTGGCCGCCGCTTCGTCGTAGCGCTGGCGGCTGGTCACGACGCACACCGCATGGCCATGGGCGGCCAGAAAGAACGCCAGGTCCGAGAGCATCTGGCTGGTCGCCGAATGGTCCGGATGGAAGTAGCGGTTGAGAAAAATTACGGTCATGGCGCGGAGGCGGGATGCGGTGAGAGGGGGCGCGCTAAAGCTGCGCCCTACGCTGCGTCATACACGTTGCCATACGGCTGCGCTTGACGACATCGATGTAGGGCGCAGATTTATCGCGCCGATTCTGTTTGATGCCACCGGCGCAGGGCGCGGATTCATCGCGCCGGATCCCGCTCCACCATCCACTCCCCCATCACCAGCAAATCCATCTTCGTGCGCAGGAAACAATCGAGCGCCTCCCGGGGCTTACACACCACGGGTTCGTTCTCGTTGAACGACGTGTTCAGCACCATGGGCACGCCGGTCAACACGCGGAACGCCTCTATCAGCGCGTAGTAGCGCGGGTTGGTGTCGCGCGTCACGGTCTGCAGCCGCCCGGAACCGTCGACATGCGTTACGGCGGGTATGAGCGATTGCTTTTCCGCACGGATCGGATAAACCTGCATCATGAAGGGCACATCGTCGTCCGCCTCGAACCATTCGGCGACATGCTCGCGCAGCACCGAGGGCGCAAACGGGCGGAACGATTCGCGCCGCTTGATCTTGACGTTGAGGATGTCCTTCATGTCGGCGCGCCGCGGATCCGCCAGGATGGAACGATTCCCCAGCGCGCGCGGGCCCCATTCCATGCGCCCCTGGAACCAGCCTGTCACCAGCCCGCGCGAGATCGCATCGGCGGTCACGCGGGCAAGCTCGTCCTCATCGACGATGCGCCGCACGCTGCATTGCTCCCGGGTGATAGCCTGCGCGTGTTGCTCGAGCAGCCGGGAAATTTCCTCATCGGAAAATGAAGGCCCCCAGTAAGCGTGGTCCATCACGAACCGCGCAGGGAGCCGCGCTTCCATGTCGCCAGGCGGATTTCCTCCCGGCGTGCGATGGTCGGAAATCGCCCTCTTTGCATCGGAGTGAGGTCCGGGAATTGCTCCCTCTCCCCCCGGGAGAGGGCCGGGGTGAGGGAAACCACCCGTCCCCGCCATCTCATGCCAGGCCACAAACGCCGCCCCGATGGCGCCGCCCGCATCCCCGGCCGCCGACTGCACGTACAACCGCTTGAACGGCGTATGGCGGTACACCTTGCCATTGGCCACCGAATTCATCCCGCAGCCGCCTGCGATCACAAGATTGTCCACGCGATGGCGTTCATGCAGCCGGTTGAGCAAATGGAAGAATGCCTCCTCGTACATCGCCTGCACCGAGCGCGCGATGTCCTTGTGGCGCTGGATCAGCGGCTCGTCCTTGTGGCGCGCGGGGCCAAGCAAGTCCGACAGACGCGGTGAATAGAGGTCGCCAACGAAGGGCTCGCCGTTTTCCCATTCGTACTCGATCTTTTCCTTATGATGCCGAAAGTAGTCGAGGTTCAGGTGGAATGCGCCGTCGTCCTCCAGCTTGACGATTTGCCGCATCTCCGCCATGGAATCCGGTTTGCCGTAAGGGGCAAGCCCCATCACCTTGTATTCGTCCCCGTAATTCGGAAATCCCAGGTACTGCGTGAGCGCCTGATAAAAAATGCCGAGCGAATGCGGGAAATAGACCTTCTCGTCGGCCGCTACGCGGCTGCCGCGGCCCACCCCCCAGGCGGCGCTCGCAAAATCGCCGAACCCGTCCACGGATACCGCAACCGCTTCCTTGAACGGCGAAACGAGAAACGCCGAACCCAGATGCGCCAGGTGATGCTCGACCTCGTGCACCTGAGCGCGCAGGCGCTCGCCGGGGAAGGTGCGCGCCAGTTCCTCGGCCACGCCCATGCGCTCGCGCTTGTTGCGGATGCGATCGAGCACCAGAGAAAGGTCCGGCCGGCGCATGACCATGTAGGCGAGCTTCTTCCACAGGTTCGCGCCGGCATCCTGGTTGATGGCGACCCGTTCCAGATCGGCGAGGCCTATGCCCGCTTCAGAAAGGCAGTAGCGAATCGACTCCGAAGGGAAGCCCGCCCAGTGCTTGATGCGGCGAAAGCGCTCTTCCTCGGCCGCAGCCACCAGCGTGCCGTCCCTGACGAGGCAGGCGGAAGAATCACCGTGGTAGGCGTTTAGGCCGAGGATGTAAGTCACTTGAGCGATTGACCGGAAGTGGATGTGCAGGAATCGGGGACGCGCTGCGCCGAGAGCGTCGAAGAATACCTGAATTGATGTTTGGCATGCCCGAAACAGGATCGTGGGTCGGCGCGCTGAAGCTGCGCCCTACGGAATTGATGCGATCGCGTAGGGCGCGGATTCATCGCGCCGGGGATGGCTGCGTGCGAACGTCGGTGGCGCGCTGAAGCTGCGCCCTACGCAGTATCATGGGCCTTGCGCCAGTGCCGTTGGGCGCGGATTTATCGCGCTATCGGTGCCGAGTGCGAAAGGCGGGTGGCGCGCTGAAGCCGCGCCCTACGGTCTGCCCCGTGCAACCATGCCCTGCCGATGCGCCCTGCGCCGCCACCATGCGCCGCGGCAGCTACAGCGCCACCACCTTCAGCTTCATCCTCCTGCAGTTCCTGGCCAGGACATCATCCAGCGTGGCCATGCTTCTTGCTTTGCTATCCAGTGCGGCGGCCAGGTGCAGCGCGTCGCCGGACCGCAGCCCGGATGCCGGATCAAGCGAGAACACAGCGGCACGATGGAACGTTCGGGGTTCAAGGGGCAGTAACACCAGATCACTGGCGCACAAGCGCTCGAACTGCTGCCACGCCGCCTGCAGCGCTGCCTCGTCGATCTGTCCGGTGCGCTGCTTGATGCTCAGGGCGCTGGCGAATTCGGAAACGCACCATAACGCCGACACAAGCTCGTCGGCACAGGCGGCATACCAGCGCGACACCGTGGCGCTCTTGTGTTCTTTCGAGTAGAGCGCCACGAGAACGCTGGTGTCGACGTAGACCATCAGTAACGCCCACCACGCCGCAATTCGTCCATTACCGGCGTGCCCATGGGCATTGCGTTGCGCAACAGCGTGATTTCCCGCGCAAAGGCGCGCCTGTCCCATTTGACCGGGCGAAGGCTCAGCCCCCCGTCCACCGTCAGGCTCGCTTCCACACTGTCGCCCTCCTTGATGCCGATACGCCGCACGTAGTCAGCCGGAATGCGCAGTGCCAGGCTGTTGCCCCATTTTGCTATCTGCAAGTTCAAGGTGTTTTCCTTCTGGATCTACTTTTGTGTAGATACATGGTAGCAGGCCGAAGCTATCGGGACAATCTTGTCTTGGACAGTAGCCGGCGGGCGGATGTGGTTGGCGCGATAAATCCGCGCCCTACGCAGCACCATGGGCCTTGCGCCAGTGCCGTAGGGCGCGGATTTATCGCGCCGGGGATGGCTGCGTGCGGGAGTGGGTGGCGCGCTGAAGCTGCGCCCTACGCAGCACCATGGGCCTTGCGCCAGCGCCGTAGGGCGCGGATTTATCGCGCCGGGGGTAGCTGCGTGCGGGAGTGGGTGGCGCGCTGAAGCTGCGCCCTACGCAGCACCATGGGCCTTGCGCCAGTGCCGTAGGGCGCGGATTTATCGCGCCGGGGATGGCTGCGTGCGGGAGTGGGTGGCGCGCTGAAGCCGCGCCCTACGCTTCGCCCTGCGCTTCGCCATGCGCGGCGGGCTCTCGGGTCGACTTCTTCATGCGGAAGGACGCGTGCCATTCGAATATGCGTCGATCTGGCTGAGGGACTGCTCCCTTGCGTCTGCGCCTACATAAAACGCGCGGTACCAGGCAACTGTAGCCTCGAGCGACGTATCCAGATTCCACTGTGGCCGCCAGCCCAGCCTGGCTTTCGCCTTGCTGCAATCGAGCTTGAGGAAGGCGGCCTCGTGCGGATGCGCGCCGCGATCGGCCAGCCATTGCGCGCCATTGCCCCACAATTCGCACAGGCACGTGGCGACCCACTCCACCGATTTTGCGTCGGCCTGCTCGGGGCCGAAATTCCAGGCCTCGGCGTAATCGGCACCGTGCGCAAAAAGCCGCTCCGCAAGAATCAGGTATCCCGAGACCGACTCCAGCACATGCTGCCACGGGCGGATCGCGCCGGGATTGCGCACCGCTGCGCTCCGCCCCTCGCTGAAGGCGCGGATCAGATCCGGGATGAGGCGGTCGGCGGCCCAGTCCCCGCCGCCGATGACATTGCCGGCGCGCCCGGACCCCAGCGCCACCCGCTGCCCGGCCGGCGCGGCGGCGCCAAAAAAGGAGCTGCGCATCGCCGCGGTGACGAGTTCGGCGCAGCCCTTGCTGCTCGAATACGGATCGAATCCCCCCATCGGGTCATTTTCACGATAACCCCAGACCCACTCGCGGTTCTCGTAGCATTTGTCGCTGGTGACCACCACGGCCGCGCGCACGCCATTGCTTCTGCGGATCGCCTCCAGCAGCGTCACCGTCCCCATCACGTTGACGGAATAGCTCTCGATCGGATCGGCGTAGGATGCGCGCACCAGCGCCTGCGCCGCCATGTGGATCACGATTTCGGGGCGTGCGTCACGCAACACCTCGCACAGGCGCGCCAGTTCGCGGATATCGGCAATGATGTTACGGCTCAGGTTCTGGCCCACCCTGGCCGCGTCGTACAGATTCGGCGACGTGTTCGGCGCGAGCGCGTAGCCGGTGACCTCCGCCCCCATGCGCTCCAGCCACAGGGACAGCCAGCCGCCCTTGAATCCGGTGTGGCCGGTGACCAGCACGCGCCTGCCGCGCCAGAATGCCTGATCGATCATCACCAGACTTTCCAGGGAGCGCTGCCGCTTTCCCACAGCGACTCGAGCAGATTCTTCTCGCGCAGCGTATCCATCGGCTGCCAGAAGCCGCGGTGATGGTAGGCGGAGAGCTGGTTCTCCGAGGTCAATCGCTCCAGCGGCTCGCGCTCGAAAGCGACCTGGTCGCCATCGATGTAATCCACCACTTTGCGCGAGAGCACGAAAAACCCGCCGTTGACCCAGCCATCACCCTCGGGCTTTTCGGCAAAACTCATCACGCGCTCGCCATCGAGCTTGAGCGCGCCGAAGCGGCCGGGCGGCTGCGTGGCGGTCACGGTCGCCAGGCGCCCCTTCTGCCTGTGGAATGCCAGCAGCTTGCCTATGTCGATGTTGCCGAGGCCGTCGCCGTAGGTGAAACAGAAATCGTCGTCGCCGAGATAGGGCTTCACGCGCGCCAGGCGACCGCCCGTCTGGGTCGTGTCCCCGGTGTCGACCAGCGTCACCTTCCAGGGCTCGGCGCTCGCCTGGTGGACCTCCATCTTGTTGTTCGTCATGTCGAAAGTCACATCCGACATGTGCAGGAAATAATTCGCGAAGTACTCCTTAATCATGTAGCCGCGGTAGCCGAGGCAGATGATGAATTCACTGATGCCGTGGGCGAGATAGATCTTCATGATGTGCCACAGGATCGGCTTGCCCCCGATTTCCACCATGGGTTTGGGCCGCGCCACCGTTTCTTCGGTCAGGCGCGAGCCGATACCGCCAGCGAGTATCACCGCTTTCAATTTTCTTCTCCGAATTTGCTTTCGACGAGATTCTCGCATCGGGTTCGCCGAGTAAATCGAACGCGATGGCGAAGATCGGCTTTGCGAAACGTCGGCCATTATCGATCATTGTTTGGCATTCCCGAAATGCGCGCGGTGCGACGGGGGGTGGGTCCGCGTGCGTCGTGGGATGGCAGACCGGTACCCTCGCGTAGGTCGGATCGGCGCCACGATCCATTGGATAGTCGGCAGATTCCCCGCCGCAGGGCGCGGGTTTATCGCGCCGGATTGCGGGCGTCGCGTTGCTCGGCGCGCTGAAGCCGCGCCCTACGGCTCGAACTACAGAGCCGGCGTCGCCGCCGCAGGGCGCGGATTTATCGCGCCGGATTGCGGGCGTCGAGTTACTCGGCGCGCTGAAGCCGCGCCCTCAAATAAATGCGCCCTGCGCTGGGCCCTGCCCTGCGCGTTGCGGTGCTCTCATGCCGGGAACACCTGCGAGGGGAACGTTTCGCCGGATTGGCTTCCTTCAGTCCCGGCTTGCCGGCGATCGATAGAACTTTTCTATGCAACAATCACCTTTCGCGCGCTTGATTGCGCCAAAGGCATGTCATGAGAATTTCGGAAGAATTGGCTCAGAGGGCGACTGCGGTCATCGCGCGCAGCTACGGCGAGAACGCGAAAGTCTGGCTGTTTGGCTCCCGAGCAAACGATGCCACGCGCGGCGGTGACGTGGATTTGTATGTCGAAGCGAATTCGCCTGAACTCATGGCGGCAATGCGTTGCAAGGCGGAGCTTGGCGATCTGTTCGATCTCGAGGTGGATTTGATCGTTGGCGATGGCAGCAAGCCCATCCATCGGATAGCCAAGCAGACCGGGGTGCGCCTCAAATGAGTGAAAACCTGGAACTCCTCGGGAAGAAGCTCGAGCAACTCGTGCGCATGCGCGCCTACCCGGACTATTCGACCCGCAAGATGCAAGGGCCGCTGGAAAAAATCCACAGCAAAGGCCTGGATGCATTGACGCCGGAAGAGCACGAAACCATCGCTGCATTTCGCGCGAGGCTAGCCGACTTTCAGGAACATCTCGGGACGACCATGCGCAGCGTGGCCATCGAGGAAGAAGTCAACGTGGATCGCTTCGGCTCGGTCCTTGCCTTCATGGAGAAAATGCGCATCGTGGATGACCCGGAGGTCTGGAAGGCGATCAGGGAGCTACGCAACGACGTTCATCACAAATACGAGCACGACCCTGAGATTCTGTTCCAGTTCTTCAACAGCCTCGCAAAGCACGTGCCGGTCCTGCTAGGGATTCATGACAAATTGAAGGCATTCGTAGCGCGCACTTACGGTTCCTCGACGAGTACCGGGTAGGAGACGTTGCGCAACCGATGCGATCGCCGTAGGGCGCAGATTTATCGCGCCGAGTGGGTGGTGTTGGGGTGATGTGGCGGCGCGCTGAAGCCGCGCCCTACGCAGTATCGTACGGTGCCAGCGTCGCCGCCGTAGGGCGCGGATTTATCGCGCTGCGGGTGTGACGGCGGGATGGTGCGAATGGTGCGCTGAAGCCGCGCCCTACGCTACGCCCTGCGCTGCGCCCTATGCTACGCCCTACAGACCCAGCGCTGCCGCCGTAGGGCGCGGATTCATCGCGCCGGATTGTGGGCTTCGGATTCGTGCACGCGAAATATTGTGCTATCATTTGATGGCACATTCATGAGCGACGTCTTGGAATCCTTCACTATCCGCGACCTCAGGGAACGCACCGGCGAGTTGGTCAGAAATGCCGAGCAAGGCAAGCTCGCCGTTGTTGCCAAACATGGTCACCCACTTTTCGTTGCCGTCCCTCTGGACGACGCGATGCTACGCTCGGGTGTGCACGTCGCCCTCGCCATCAAGCTCTTTCAGGAGGGCACGCTGAGCCTCGGCAAGGCTGCGAAGCTGGCTGGGCTGTCGTACGAAGTGATGGTTGAGCAGCTTGCATCGATCGGCGTGCCTGCGGTCGACTACCCTCCGGAAGAACTCGACGCTGAACTCGAAGCGCTTGGCTAGCCCGGTTATCGCGGACGCTGGTCCGCTGATCGCCTTCGGCCGTGTTGGAAAGCTCGACCTGCTGCCTCAGGTCCTCGGACAGATCCTCGTTCCGAATTCGGTCGCGGCCGAATGCCTGGCGGACCCGGAAAAGCCCGGCGCCCGGGCGATTCGGCTAGCGTTCCGTGCGCGCCTGCTCATCAAGACCCCCGACCCTGCTCCGGTGCAACCGCCGTTTCCCGTACTGGACGGCGGCGAGTCCGCGGCGATCCGCCTGGCGCTCAAGCTGTCTGCTTCCGTGCTCATCGATGAAAAGGTGGGTCGTTCCATCGCAACCAGGCTCGGACTGAGCGTCATCGGAAGCGCGGGCGTACTGCTCGAAGCGAAAAAGCGCGGACTGATTCAATCCGTAAGGCCGATCCTGAATTCATTTTCCGCCAATGGCTACCATTTTTCCGATGCCCTGATTCAGGCGATTGGCTTGCGGGCCGGTGAACGGTAAACCGCTTTGTCACCGGTAGTCGGGGGACATGGGCGGCGCGCTGAAGCCGCGCCATACGCCGTGCCCGACAACTGCGCTGCCCGTAGGGCGCGGATTCATCGCGCCGAATTGGTGGCGTCGGGGTGCTCGGCGCGCTGAAGCCGCGCCCTACGCTGCGTCCGATACCTGCGCCAGGCGATAATCCCCGACGCGGTATTGCCAGAACCCGTCCGGATTCTCGCCTCCAAGTGCCTCACCAATCAGGGCTCCGTTGCGCAAGGTCTGGCGCCAGTTCCATTATTCTGCGAGCGGCCTCCCCTATGTCGGCAACGCTTTCGGCTACCGCACGTTGAGATTTGCCATCCTCCAGAAACCGGCTTTTGTCAGGCCCTTGGTATCTTCCCTGATATTCCCGATGGCGCCCCTTATGTCTTCAATCCAATCGGGCACGCGCCGCAACTTCCTGTTCACACCGGCACCACCTCGTCAAGAACCTGTCGTCGATAACGCGCATGCAGCGCCATGGGTGTCGCTATATCCACGTGCACGCCGGTCAGCGATTCGATTTCCAACTGAATTTGCGCCAGGCTGATAAGCGTCGTCTTTCCATCCACCGGATCAACAAGAGGATCAACAAGAAGGTCAAGGTCGCTGCTATCCGTGTCGCCACCATGAATGGACGAGCCGAAGACGCGCGGATTGCGCGCGTCATTCTTTTCGACAATGCGACGAATGTCATTACGATACAGCTGCAATGCTTCAGATGGCTTCATAGCCTGCTTTCAATTGCAAGACATCGCCTCCTTATACCGACCGTGGAATCGCCGGCAGCCGATCACCAAGGCGTGGGCGATGGCGTGGAATGGTGCGGATGGCGCGCTGAAGCTGCGCCCCACGGCCGCGGCCCTGCGCTGCCTATCCGCGTGATCGGGCGCTCTCTCGATACGGTCAGGTCACGCGCCTGGCCACAATCTCACGCCAAATGAATGCGCGCACTCGGCCCGGATATGCAGGATTACGCAGCCGCTTGCCTCCCCGGCTCGACAGACAGTCTCATGCCCACCGCCTTCAATACCGCCAAAAGGGTCTTCAGCGTGGGATTACCTTTGGGCGATAACGCACGATAGAGCGATTCCCTGCTGATGCCGGCATCGGCGGCTATCGCCCCCAGCCCGCCGCAGGCCTCCGCCACCGTTCGCAGCGCAAGCAATCCCGCTGCGCGGTCATCCGGATTATCCAGCGACTCCATCGCCGCCTTGAGGTACTCCACCGCCAATGCGCGATCAGCTCGAAGCTCAGCCACCTCGCGGTCGTGATGAGACACCGCTGCCGTTACCCTCTTGGTCACGCCTGCCTCCTTTTCCAATCGGCCCAGTAGCCTTTGGCCGTCTTGATATCCGTCGCCTGAGTCTTTTTCGAACCACCGCACAGCAGAATCACAATCGATAAACCGTGCCGGCCAAAATAAACCCGATACCCGGCACCCGAGTGTTCCCTCAATTCAAGTACACCGTCACCCACAGGCTTGCAGTCACCGAAAATGCCGGCTTCAAGGCGCTTCAAGCGAATCCTGACCTTTGCTTGCGCCTGTTTGTCGCGAATCGACAGAAGCCAAGTCGTGACTGGTTCCTTGCCGGTGGCGGATTGGTATCGAAAGACCTCATTCATCAAGTAAAGAATTGTAGCTTAAAAGACACAATATGAGCAGATGAATACTTCGTGACCTCATCAGGGAGCCGTGACATGGCAGAACCTCCGCTACACGATTGGCATACGCGCCGGCTTCCTGTCGTCGTAGATGCCCTATCCATCCGCATTTGAGCCTTTTCTCCCGCGCACAGCGCGGATTCATCGCGCCGCGTGGATTCGCGCCGGGATGGTGTGTGTGGCGCGCTGAAGCTGCGCCCTACGCAACTCACTACAGAGCCAGCGACCGCCGGAGGGCGCGGATTTATCGCACCGAATAGTGGGGAAAATACAGCCTTGGACCTGCTCAGGTATGTGCCCGATGAATTGGCTGTACAGCCAGCCGCATTCCCATAGCCTTGAGAATTGCAGAAAGCGTTTTCAGTTCGGGATTTCCCTGTTCGGACAGCGTGCGATAGAGCGTATGGGCATTCACATCTGCCTGACGCGCTACCTCCTGAACTCCGCCGAACGCCTTGCTGAGACTGCGTAGCGCCAGCATCAGATCGGTTTCGTCGCCATCGACCAGTACGGAATTCAGATATTCAGCCGCAAGATCCGGGTCGTGGCGGAACATTTCCACCGTTGCTTCATCGTGAGTCCGGTGTGCTTTAGCCATTTCGCTTCTCCCAATCTTTCAAGAATCCAACTGCTCGCTCAATATCCCGGCTCTGCGACTTCTTATCGCCGCCACTGGTGAGCAATATCACCTGATTGCCAACCTGCGCGTATTAGACGCGATATCCAGCTCCGACATCAATTCGCAACTCGCCGATGCCGTCTCGCAAGCCGTCTCACAAGGACCTGCAATCTCCGAACAAACCAGCCTCAACGCGAGCGACACGCTTGATGACGGCGATCTTCGCAATGCGGTCATGCAGGCCGTCAAGCCAATCCTGATAGAGATCGTTATCGCTCTCGTCGAGGTAATGGATAATTTCGTACATGGCTACATCTTAGCTTATAAGCGAATATTTTCAAGGCCGGCTACACCCCGCTCTACGCTCGCGCCTTGGGCCGCAGACAGGTGTAGTCTGGTCAAGCGGCCTTCCGGTCGCCGCCCTGAAACGTAATGAACCCCGCCTTCACCGCGCTCACCTGTGTCGATCATGTCGCGCAGCAGGTCTTCGCCGATGCTACGCGCGGCCATTCGCCCGCGCCCTCAAGATGACAGAAATTTCTTTGCCGAATTCGGCGCAGATGCCCTGTCTACGCTCCTCTCCGGGCGATTCGCCGCGTACGGCGCGGATTCATCGCGCCGAATCGGTGGTGGCGGGATGGTATGGATGGCGCGCTGAAGCCGCGCCCTACGCAGTATCGTACGGAGCCAGTGCCACCGCCGTAGGGCGCAGATTCATCGCGCCAAATAATTGACATCACGTGCCCCGTCGTAAACTTCGACTTGCCATAGGTGAGGCAAGCAGCGCGAATCAAGCGAGCCAGGATGGAGCGCAGATTGAATCGACGGTTGAATCGATATTGGGCCTCGGCGAGGTAGCGATGGGCGTATTTGGCAAAGTCAAAGGCATGGTACGTACCGCCGAGGGAACGCTTGAAGTTGCCCAGGAACGTATTGACTGCGCGGAACTGAGGCAATCCAATGCTGACCTTTCCGCCCCCGGTGACGACGCGCTCATGCTTGGCGCCTACGATCTGGACGGCACCGAAGCACCACAGTCCCCCGGAGACCACGGTGGCCGAGGGCGAGATCGAGCGGGCTGCGAAGATCGCCACCGCCTCGTTCGTGAACGGCTGCTGGCGCAGGTACACGAACTGCGGCTGCCCGTCGGGTGTGGTCTGCACCGCGGCGACAAACGGGACAGATGCCCTGTGTACGCGGCTTCGCGGCCGATTCGCCTTGTGGGGCGCGGATTTAGCGCGCCGAATTGCGGGCGTCGGATTGCTCGGCGCGCTGAAGCCGCGCCCTACGCCGCGTCCTAGATGTGCTTTACGGAGCCGGCGCTGACGCTGTAGGGCGCGGATTTATCGCGCCGAATTGTGGGCTTCGGATGAGGCTGCTCTACCGCAGCACATGAGGTTGAAAAATGGGATCGCGCTCCAGGACCGTGTCGGAGACGGCTATACTTTGCCGAAGCTGCGGATCGTCGCCGATGGCGCGCCGGCGCCGATCCACGCGATGCGCGCTCTCGAGGTCCCGCTGCAGGTTCTGGAATTGAACGAACCGCCGCTGCGCAAGTTCCATGGCCGCGACCTGGTTTGGCGAGCGCTAACCGCCACTTTTGCACACTACGCCACGATCCGAAACTCGGCGGCCTTCGCTATCGGGCGCACATGATTGCGCTCCCGTTTCAGCTCCACGATGCCATAGTTCGACATGGTATTGAGCGTCCGGGAAAGGTTGCCCACCTTACGGCCGGTTGCCTCGGCTAATGACGAAATGGACTGCGGCCTGGTATCTCTTATCATCTTCAGCAAGGCGCGATTTTCGACGCTCAACACTTCGGCAAGCGAGCGCATCGACGTGAACCAGATCTTCGGTTCGGTTGGCTTGGGCTTGTACTCTCCGCGAGCGATCGACAAGATTCGCTCCCGAATCTTGTTCTGCGGCATGATCCCGATCACGATGGCTTTCATTTCCGCTTCAGCTCCTTCAGCACTCGATCGACTTCATCGAAGAAATCCACCATGAGTTGCTGACACGCCTGTGGACGATCCTACCGTCGCTGAGCACAGTCTTCGAATCCAGAATGAGCCGAGCCTTCATAATGGTATTAAATGCCATAACACAAAACGGGCTTCGCGCGAGGCCTGGTTGACACAGATGCCCTATCCACGCGGCTCTTCGGCCGATTCTCCAAGGTAGGGCGCAGATTCATCGCGCCACTTAGCGCGGGCGGCGGACGACGCAATGGATCAGGCAGCCATCGCAAGCGGCGTGATTTGCGCCAACCGATCGGCAAGCGCCTCGCGCGCATGTACCAGATCGTGATGCGCCTGGAGATTCAGCCAGAATTCAGCCTCCATCCCGAAGAACACGCCCAGCCGCGCGGCAGTGTCAGCCGTGATGGCACGCTTGCCCGCCACGATCTCGCCGATTCGCCGCTGAGGCACGCCGATTTCCTTGGCGAGACGGTACTGCGTCACCCCCAGCGGTTTAAGAAATTCCTCGAACAGGATTTCCCCCGGGGTCGCCAGCGGAACCTTACGCTTCGCCATGGTCATGATTCCTCAATGGTAATCGATGATTTCTACATTCCATGCCGCCCCATCGCGCCACGCGAAGCACACGCGAAACTGGTCGTTGACGCGAATGCTACTGGCCGGCGCGATCGCCTGAGAGCTTCTGCAACCTGTTCTGTGGCGGCACACGCAAGGACTCGATACGCGTGGCGGCATGCAGCATCTGAAGCTTTCGGATTGCCACGGCAGAAAGATTGGCGAAACGGGCCACTCGCACCCCATCGTACAAGTCTTCGGTATCAGGGCACTTGAACGTCTTGATCACGGACGAATGCTAACGTCGTACGTTAGCACGATCAAGCCTGATCGACGCGGATGCCCTCTCCATGCGCCTTTTGAGCCTGTTCCCCGCTCAAGGCGCGGATAGTCTTTTCCAAATCAGGTTTGAGCCTGGAGCGGTCTGAGAACAGGGGCGCGAAGTGAATCGATCTGTTGAAGAAGGTCGCAGTATAGCGGGGGTATTGGTCAAGCCAGTTTTGATCGGCAATGGAGTTGTTGCGGCGGCGTCATTG
>SHXF01000108.1 GCA_009693435.1 Betaproteobacteria bacterium
CGCTGATCCACCTGACCGGCGAATTCATCTCGGGCGCGGAGGCCGATCAGATCGGACTGATCTCGCGCGCGGTGGAAGAATCCGAGCTCGAGGCCTATACGCTAAAGACTGCGTCGCGCATCGCGACCTTCCATCCGGCGGCGCTTGCGTCGGCAAAGATCGCGGTGGAAATGGGCGCCAAACTGCCGCTGCCGGACGCGATCAAGATGGACCAGCTCGTCGGCGCATGGCAGCAGCTCATGGTCGATCCGGTTGCCCACGTCGAAGAATATCTCGCGTCGCAGGAGGGCGGGCCGAAGTCGGGCTATCGGCGTCCGGATAGCTGAGGGGCGGGCTGCGTCGGTAACATCAGGCATCTCGACTCCAACCGACGAGCTGTTCTCCAACCAACGAGCTGTTTTAGTAAACGTACACCAGTTGCCCGTAAGCCCTCGCAGATAATGGTCCTGTACATTGCAAAGTTAAAGATTTCTCGTTCTACTACGGGCTGCTGCAGGCGGCGCACGCAACAGTCGCCCATCGGTCACGGCAACCGCGGCTCGGTCGCTCCACCCGCATCTGAGCCGTTGCGCCGCTACTGCTTCGCCCCCAGTTCTTCCCAGCGCGCCAGTGCGCGCATCAGTTCCTTCTCGATCACGCCATGGCGCTGCTGCAAGGTGGCCGCTTGCGCGGGTTGCCCGCGATAGAGCGCCGGGTCGGCGAGCGCGCGGGTGATGTCGGCCTGTTCCTTTTCCAGGGCGTCGATTTTTTCCGGGATGCCGGCGAGTTCGCGGCTTTCCTTGTAGCTGAGTTTGGGCTTGGGTTTTGCCTGCGCCTTGGGCTGCGCAGCTTGTGTCTCGGTTTTCTTCGCGTCGCGCGCGGCCGCCGCGGCTTCGCTCTTCGATGGCGTCCTGACGCGCACCCAGTCGCTGTAGCCGCCGGCATATTCCTTCCACAGTCCGTCGTGGTCGCCCGCCGTTTCCTTCGCGATGGTCTGTGTCACCACGTTGTCGAGGAACGCCCGGTCATGGCTGACGAGGAACAGGGTGCCGGTGTAGTCCTGCAGCAAATCCTCCAGCAGTTCCAGCGTTTCGATGTCCAGGTCGTTGGTTGGCTCATCCAGCACCAGCACGTTGGCGGGACGGGCGAAGAGGCGCGCCAGCAGCAGCCGGTTACGCTCGCCGCCCGACAAGGACTTCACCGGGGCTCGTGCCCGTTCCGGCGGGAACAGGAAATCGCCGAGGTAGCTCATCACGTGCTTGCGCGCGCCGTTGATCTCGACGAAGTCGGCGCCGGGGTTGATGGTGTCGATCAGCGAGGCTTCCTCGTCCAGCACCGCGCGGAACTGGTCGAAGTAGGCGACGGACAGTTTGGTACCGAGGCGCACCTTGCCTGCGTCCGGCTGTTCTTCGCCGAGGATCATCCGCAGCAAGGTGGTCTTGCCGCTGCCGTTGGGGCCGATCAGACCGACCTTGTCGCCGCGCAGGATGCGACAGGAGAATCCTTTGACCACCTGATTGTCGCCATAGGCTTTGTCGACCCCGTCGAGTTCGGCCACCAGCTTGCCGGAGCGTTCGCCTTCCGACAGGCCGAGCTCCACCGTGCCGATGCGCTCGCGCCGCGCCGCGCGCTCGTTGCGCAGCGCGCCCAGGCGCCGCACCCGACCTTCGTTGCGCGTGCGGCGCGCCTCTATGCCTTTGCGAATCCACACTTCTTCCTGGGCCAGGACCTTGTCGAACTTGCGGTTGTGGACCGCTTCGGCCTCGAGTTCTTCGATCTTCTGTTGTTGAAACGCGGTGAAGTTTCCCGGGTAATTGCTCATCCGTCCGCGGTCGAGTTCGATGATGTCGGTCGCCACCTCATCCAGAAAACGCCGATCATGGGTGATGAACAGCACGCTTCCCGGCAGGGTCCGCACCGTCTCCTCCAGCCATTCTATGGATGTCACATCGAGGTGGTTGGTCGGTTCGTCCAGCAACAGCAGATCGGGCTCCAGCACCAGCGCGCGCGCCAGGGCGACACGCTTTTTCAAGCCACCGGACAAGGCCGAAACCTGGTCGCCCTCGGACAACTGCAGTCGCGTGAGCACGGCTTCAACGCGGTGCTGCACCCGCCAGCCATCGCTTGCATCCAGTGCTTCCTGCACCTTATGAAGACGATCGAACAACGCCGGGTCGTCATGCGATTCCGCCAGTTCATGGGTGATCGCGCGATAGTCTAGGAGCAACTGGGTGGCCTTGCCCAGGCCTTCCGCGACCGTCTCGAACACCGTCAGCCCCGACTTGAATGCGGGCTCCTGCGACACCAGCGCGAGTTTCAGGTCGGGCGATCCCCACACCTTGCCGTCGTCGGCGACGGCCTGGCCCACGATGATCTTGAGAAGACTGGTCTTGCCGGTGCCGTTGCGGCCGATGAGGCCGATACGCTGGCCCGGCTCAATGACCAGGTCGACATGGTCGAGCAGCGGCACATGGCCGTAGGCGAGCGAGACTTCGGAGAGCTGGAGTAGGGGCATGGGGGACGAGAAAACCAGTGAGTATGTCCAATCCGCGAGCGTATGTCACGGTTTGAAGTGTGCGTGTCGCGCTGCGTGAAGTGTGCGTGTCACACCGCGCGGCGGCAGCCGGCATTCTCCCCACGCCCGCTACCCGACGTGAAATGCCGGTAACATTGCAGTGCGCCGGGACGCGGCTCGTCGCGACTGCCGATGAGCGCATCCGCCATCTGCCGGATATTTCAACGAAGGAATGTGGACCGGGTGCGGTTCCGCAGGGGAAAAGAGGAAACCCATGAGCAACGATGTCCGTGCGCCTGGCCACCCGTCCAGCACCCCGTTGGATACCACGCGGCGGCGTTTGCTGGCCGCCGCCCTCGCCGCATCGCTCGCCACAAGATGGGGATTAGTTTCCGCTCAAGCAGGAAACAAGATCACGATCGCCTATCCGACCCGCTCCGGCGCCGCCTGGCCGATGTACCTGGCGAAGGATGGCGGTTATTACGAGAAGCATGGCCTCAGCGTAAACCTGGTGTTCGGTGTGCACCCCGCAGGCATCGCCATGCTCACGAGTAACCAGGCCCACATGACGAATTACGGCATCGACCCGGCCATGATCGCGTCCTCCCGGGACGGGTCGCTGGTGGCCATGGGCTCGTCCCTGAACAAAGGCAGTTTCGCCCTTATTTCCGGGCCGAAATTCAAGAAGGTCGAGGAACTGAAAGGCGGCAAGATCGGCGTGGGACGGGTCGGCGATACGCCTTACCATTACACCGTTTCCATGCTCAAGCGCCACGGTCTGGGTCCGCGCGATGTGCAGTGGATCCCCACTGGTGCCGACGCTGCGGGACGGGTCGCGACGCTGATGGCCGGGCAGATAGACGCTGCGCTTCTGACATCGCCGGGTTATTTCAGGCTGGTCGATAGCGGTAAATTCCGCCATCTCGCGTTCATCGGCGACTACGACGACATTTTCGTCTCCACTGTGTACCTGTTCCGCAAGGCAACCGTTTCCGCCAACCCGCAGTTACCCGAACTGATCATCAAGGCGCAGGCCGAGGGGATCAAGCGTTTCTACGAGGACAAGGTGTTCGCCATCAAGAGCTTCGCCTCGCAGAACCCGCGCGAAGAACCGGTCGATACGGCGCGCGTCTACGACCAGTACGTGAAGAGCCAGGCGCTCGATCGCATTCCGCTGGTGTTGAAGGGCGCGGTGCAGTCGGCGATCGACAACCATGCCGAGAGCAATCCTGAATTGAAGACCTACGACTTCCGCCAGATCGTCGACAACAGCGTGGTGCTCAAACTCATACGCGAAGGCTGGTTCGAAAAACTCTACGGAGCGGCGGTAAAGACCGAGCAGTCCAGAAAAATGCAGGCCGCATTCGGCGCCTGAGCCGTGAGCGCCGCATCTCCCGGTTTGGTCATGGCCTCGAAGCAGGAGGAAGCGCCGATGGGCGCGCCTGCGAAGCTGGTTGTCGAACACCTGAGCTATCGCTACTGGCTGGAACGCGAGGGCCAGGACTTTGTCGCGCTGGAGGATGTATCGCTGTCTGTGGCGGACGGCGAGTTCGTTTGCCTGGTCGGGCCGAGCGGCTGCGGAAAAACAACCTTGCTGAATCTGATTGCCGGCTTGCTTCCCCATGAAGAGGGGGGACTGTTCATCAACGGCGATCCGGTCGATGGTCCCGGCACCAATCGCGCCATGGTGTTCCAGCAGGCAAGCCTGCTGCCGTGGCGCACGGTGCTCGGCAATGTGCGCTATGGCATGGAGATGCAGCGCCGCTTCGGCGAAAAAACCATGGCGGAGCGGGCGCGCGAATTCATCGTGCTGGTCGGCCTGGCCGGATTCGAACAGCGCTTTCCCTCTGAATTGTCGGGCGGCATGCAGCAGCGGGTGAACCTCGCCCGGGCGCTGGCGACCGATCCGGAGGTGCTGCTGATGGACGAGCCGTTCGCCGCGCTCGACGCGCAGACGCGGGAATTCATGCAATCGGAATTGCTGAAGATCTGGAGCAAGACGCGCAAGACGGTGCTGTTCATCACCCACCAGATCGACGAAGCATCTTTCCTCGCCGACAGGGTGGTGGTGATGGGGACGCGTCCGGGCCGGATCAAGGCGGCATTCGACGTGCCCTTCGAGCGGCCGCGAAAACTGGCGCTGAAGCGGGATGCACGATTTCTCGCGCTGGCCGACTCGATCTGGGCGCTGATCGAGGAAGAGGCGGCACGTTCCGGTCTGATCCGCGCCCCCGACTGAATGGATTGACAGCCATGCCTTCATCTGAACCTATTTCTGCGCACGGCGGCCAGTCCTCTGCCGTGGCTCGCCAGCGACATCCGCGCAGCTTCTTTCAGCGCAATGCGGCGTGGCTGCTCGGCGGCGGCGCGCTCATCGGCGTGCTGGCTATCTGGGAATGCCTGTGGCTGGCCGACGCGATCTCGCCCTTGTTTTTCTCGGGTCCCTCCGCGGTGGCGAAACGCTTCGTGGTGGAGTTCAACCGTGGCACCCTGATGTCAGATGTGGCGTACAGCGGGCGCAATTTCCTGGTGGGATTCGGACTTGCCTGCCTGGTCGCTATCCCGCTCGGCGTGGTGCTGGGCTGGTACCGCTACTTCCGGCTGCTGGTCGATCCGATGCTGTCCGCGTTTTACGCGACGCCGCGCATTGCGTTCATTCCGCTGATCATCATCTGGTTCGGCATCGGCATGTGGTCAAAGGTGTTCATCATTTTTCTGGCGTCGCTGTTTCCTATCCTGATCAACACCATCGCGGGTGTGAAGAACATCGATCCGGACCTGCTCAAGGCCTCGCGCGCTTTCTGCGCGACCGATCGCCAGATCTTCATCACCGTGGCGTTGCCGTATTCCGTGCCGTTCATCCTGGCCGGCGTGCGTCAGGGCGTGGCGCACGGCCTCATCGGGGTGATCGTCGGCGAGTTGTTTGCCGGCAGCGAGGGTGTCGGCTTCATGATCGCCTTTGCCGGCCAGACTTTTGCGACCGATCTGCTGCTGGTCGGCGTCACCATCACCGCCACCGCCGGGATCCTCATCAGCATGCTGGCGGACCGGGTGCAGCAGCACTTTTCAAAGTGGCGTACCAACGAAACAGGCCAATAGGAGCAACGCATGACCCACCAGAAAGCCGATTCGCATGACCTGGTTGCACGGCTGGCGCGGCTGGACTGCTGCGCCGTGTCCGATGCCATGGACCGGCTCGGCCTGGCCGGCGTGGTGACCGGTCTTGCGCCGCTCTCGATAGCGCGGCGCATTGCCGGTCGCGTGGTGACGGTGCGGCTCGAGGCAAAGCCGAAGGACGCAGGCGCTGTACCGCCAGCCGGCCCGCCGCGCCACCTCGGTACCACGGCAATCGAGTCGGCAAATCGCGGCGACATCATCGTGATCGAACAGCGCAGCGGCGTGGATGCTGGCAGCTGGGGCGGGATATTGACTGTAGCTGCGCGGCTGCGCGGCGTGGCCGGGGTGATCGCCGATGGTCCGGTGCGCGACATTGACGAAAGCCGGCAGCATGACTTTCCCGTGTACGCACGCGCGACGACGGCCCGTACGGCGCGCGGGCGCATTGTCGAGACGGGCACCAACGTTGCTATCAGAATCGGCGAGGTTGCGGTCAATCCGGGTGATTACGCCATCGCCGATGGCAGCGCGGTGGTGTTCGTTCCGGCGGCGCAGATCGAGGCGCTGCTGGATGCGGCCGAAGCGATCGCGGCACGCGAAGCAGCCATGGCGGTCGCGCTGGGCGAGGGCAAGCGGGTTACCGAGGTCATGGGCGCCAGTTACGAACACATGCTGAAGCGGCCATGACGCCTCGGGTTGGAGCGGTCCCGGCGCCGCGAGCTGAAGCGGCCCGGGCGCCGCGGGCTGAAGCGGCTCCGGCGGCACGGGTTGGAGCGGCCCAGGCGCCGCGGGCTGAAGCGGCTCCGGCGCCGCGGGCTGGTGCGGCCACCAAGCCGCGCAACGACAAAGGAAACGCGCCATGAGCCTGGGACACGATCATCTGCCCGGTGACAGGATACGGGCGAAGCTCGACCATCCGGTTATCGATGCCGACGCGCATGTCGTGGAATGCGAGTTCGCCATCAACGATTTCATCGTGCAGATCGGCGGCACTGAAGCGCTCGAGAAATCACGGCAGCGTTTCAAGACGCTGCCTTATGGCGACACGCGCACCATCTGGTGGGGCGCGCCCTCGGGCAAGCACAGCGCCGATCGCGCCGCCGCGCATCTTCCGCGCTATCTGCGCTCGCGGCTGGATGAGACCGGCATCGACTTCGCCATGTGCTATTCGACCAACGGCATCAATGGCCTCTACATTCCGGACGATGAACTGCGGCAGATCACCTGCCGCGCGCTCAATACCTTGAGCGCGGACATGTTCCGCGACGTCCGGGACCGGCTGTGTCCGGTCGCGGTCATTCCGACCTATACACCGCAGGAAGCCATCGCCGAGCTGGAGCACGCGGTTATCACCCTCGGTCATCGCGCCGTGATGATAGGCACCGAGATCCGCCGGCCGTATGCGCAAGTGATGCGCGAGGCGCCCCATCTCGCGAAGTATGCCCAGGAGGTTCGCTCCATCGCCTTCGACAGCCCGCACGACTACGATCCGTTCTGGGCGCGCTGCGAAGCGCTGAAGGTCGCCCCGGTATGTCATACGCCGATGCGCGGCATGCCCTATCGGGACTCACCCACCAATTACGTCTTCAATCACCTCGGTGGCTTCGCCAACGGCGCCGAGTTCTTCTGCCGCTCGTTGTTCATGGGCGGCGTGACGCGGCGCTTTCCGAACCTGTCATTCGGTTTTCTCGAGGGCGGCGCGCATTGGGCGGTGGCGCTGCTAAACGATCTGATGGAACACTGGGAAAAGCGCAATCTCGCCGCGCTTAAGGAAAATCTGGATCCCGCCAGGCTCGATGTCGATTTGCTGGAACGACTTTTCGATGAATTCGGCACGACGTATCTGACCGGCAAGCGCATTCGCGCTCAGCCCACCGGGCGGATATCGCGCGGCATCGATCCGGACACCATGGATGAGTTCCGCCACGTCGACATGACCAAGGCCGCCGATTTGAAAACACTGTTTGCGCAAAATTTTTATTTCGGCTGCGAGGCCGACGACCGCGCCTCGACGATCGCATTCAACCGCCGCCTCAACCCGATAGGCGTGAAACTGAATGCCATGTTCGGCTCGGATATCGGCCATTGGGATGTGATGGATATCCGATCGGTGCTGGCCGAGGCGTACGAGCTGGTCGAGACGAATTTGCTGAGTGAAGCGGATTTTCGCGACTTCGCTTTCGCCAATCCGGCGCGCTTGCACCTCACCGTCAATCCGGACTTCTTCAGGGGAACGGTGGTGGAGCAGGCCGTCGCCGGGCTGGTAAGGCCGCGCGTGAAGCGCGACTGAAGATCAAGCCCGGCGCCGCGCCTGCTTGCACTCGTGATCGACACCCGCGCGCGCAGTTTGTCCCTGGTGTGGGTTGCACGGCGCCGGGGCATGGCGACAGTCAAGCCCGCGCCAGGAATCCCGCAAGGCAAGGCGTGTTGTCTTACTTGAACCGCGCCAGCAGGTCGTCGAGGTGCTCTGCGCTTGCGTAGCGGATGACGAGCTTGCCCGTCCCCTTCTTGCCGGGCTTGAGTTCTATGGCCGTGCCAAAGCGCTCGGAAAGTTCGTCGGCGTAGCGCTGCACGTCACGGCTGGTGCGCAAGGTCCGTTTGACCTTGGGATGGAGCGCTTCCTGAACCAGGCGCTCGGTCTGGCGCACTGACAAGCCCTTTTCGGCTACCTGACGTGCCAGCATTTCCTGGCGCCCGGTGTCGAGTGCGAGTAACGCCCGGGCATGCCCCATCTCGAGCTTGCCGTCGAACATCAGTTTCTGGACAGCTTTCGCCAGATTCAGCAATCGCAGCAGATTGGTCGTCGCCGTGCGCGATCGCCCCACGGCCTGCGCGGCTTCCTCATGGGTCAGCTTGAATTCCGTAATCAGCCGCTGGATACCCGCGGCTTCCTCGAGCGGATTGAGGTTTTCCCGCTGTATGTTTTCAATCAGCGCCATCGCCAGCGCGCTGGAATCCGGGACTTCGCGCACCAGCACCGGCACTTCCGTCAGCCCGGCAAGCCTGGCCGCGTGCCAGCGGCGTTCGCCGGCAATGATTTCGTATCGTGCCTTCCCGCCGGAACCGCTGATCGACCGTACGAGTATGGGTTGCATCAGTCCCTGCCGCTTGATCGAATCCGCGAGTTCGGCGATCGAGGCTTCGTCCATCCTCGTGCGCGGCTGGTACTTGCCTCGCTGCATGTCGTCCAACGGCAAAGTGGCCAGCGATTCCTTCGTTGCTTCGCCGCTGCTATCGAGCAGCGCGGCCAATCCGCGTCCGAGACCTCTTGCTTTCATGCCGATTCTCCCGTCATGGTCGGCGTTTCGGGGGGGCGGCCGAGAATTTCCGATGCGAGGGCCAGATACGCCACGGATCCCCTGCAGGTGCTGTCGAACTTCACGCCCGGGATGCCAAAGCCCGGCGCTTCCGCAAGCCGGACATTTCGCGGTATGACAGTGGCATAGACCTTGGCACCAAAGTGTTCTTTCAATTGCGCCGACACCTGCAGCGCCAGCGTGTTGCGCGGATCGAACATGGTGCGCAGCAAGCCTTCGATTTCCAGGGTGGGATTCAACTGCTGGCGCACTTGCTTTATGGTGTTGATCAGGTCGGATAACCCTTCCAGCGCATAGTATTCACACTGCATCGGGATCATCACGGCGTCCGCCGCCGCCAGGCCGTTCACGGTAAGCATGCTGAGTGAGGGCGGGCAGTCGATCAGGATGAAATCGTAGTTGCCCAGGATCGGCACTAACGCGGCCTTGAGTCGCGTCTCGCGCTTGTCGAGATTGATTATCTCGACTTCGGCGCCGGCGAGATCGCGGTTCGCCGGCAGCACGTCGTAGCCGCCGGACTCCGAGCGGCACCGAACCGATTCCGCCGTAGTGAGCCCGAGCAGGACGTGATACACGGTCTGTTTGAGCGATCGCTTGTCGATCCCCGAACCCATGGTGGCGTTGGCCTGGGGATCGAGGTCCACCAGCAAGACGCGTTTCTCTGACTGTGCCAGTCCCGCGGCGAGGTTGACACTGGTAGTGGTTTTCCCGACGCCGCCTTTCTGGTTCGTGATAGCGAGTACTCGCGTCACGGCGCCCCCTCTATCAAAACCAGGTGGCGCTCGGCATCCAGCCCGGGGACATGCAGCGCAACGACGGACCGAATCCGGAACGGCAAGGGCAGGCGTTCGATCTCTTCGCGCGGATAGACACCCTTCATAGCTGCGTACAAACCCCCGCGGGAGAGAAGGTGGTTGCTCCACTTTACCAATTCGGCGATCTCGCTCAGGGCGCGCGCCGTGATCACGTCGAAGGTGCGCCCAGGATGCCAGGCTTCCGCCCGCTCGTTGACCATGGTCACGCGTTGAAGCCCGAGTTCGCCGATAGCGTGGCGAAGAAAGGCTGCCTTCTTCTGGTTGCTGTCCAGCAGCGTGACAGACCGTTCAGGATCACAGATCGCCAGCGGGATACCAGGCAATCCGGCTCCCGAACCCACGTCCAGCAAGCTACCAGCAGGTATGTGAGTGAACACTGACAGACTATCCAGCAAGTGTCCGGTAACCATTTTATCGGGCAGGCGAATAGCGGTAAGGTTGTGTACCTTGTTCCACTTCTGCAATAACGCAAGATAAGCCAGCAGTTGTTCCTGGCGGGAAACCGGCACGTCAATTTTGAGCTGGGAAATCCCTGCCGCAAGCTGCTCGGCGGGGGCTGGCTGGGTTACCACCATCATGCCGCGGTGCGCACGCCGGCTCGACCGATGCCACGCTTGAGGTGAACAAGCAACAGCGAAATTGCCGCCGGGGTGATTCCGGATATCCGTGACGCCTGGCCCAGTGTGGCCGGTTTGTGCTGATTGAGTTTTTGCTGAACCTCGAACGACAGTCCCCGCACCGTGCGGTAGTCGAGATCCGCCGGCAATGGGGTGGACTCGGCATGCTCGTTTCGCATGACTTCATCCTGCTGACGGGTGATGTAGCCTGCGTACTTGGCCTGGATCTCGACCTGCTCGGTCACCTCGGATTCTTCCAAGCCGGGCCCCGCACCTGGGAGGGTCATCAGGGATGCGTAGCTGACGTTCGGCCGCCGGAGCAGGTCGAGCAGCGCATATTCGCGCTCGATGCTCTGCCCCAGCACCCGGCTTGCGTCCTCCGCGGGCAACATACGGGGATTCACCCACGTGGATTTCAGGCGCTCGATTTCGACGGTGATTGTGTCACGCTTGCGATTGAATGCCGCCCAGCGCGCGTCGTCGATCAGCCCCAGGCGGCGTCCGGCGTCCGTCAGACGCAAGTCGGCGTTGTCTTCGCGCAGCATCAGCCGGTACTCGGCCCGGCTGGTAAACATACGGTACGGCTCGGACACGCCGCGGGTAATAAGATCGTCTACCAACACGCCGATGTACGCTTCGTTCCGGCGCGGGCACCATCCGGGTTGCTCGCGAACCTGCAGCGATGCGTTGAGTCCGGCGAGCAGTCCTTGCGCCGCCGCTTCCTCGTAACCCGTGGTGCCATTGATCTGTCCCGCGAAAAACAACCCCGCGATGGCCCTGGTTTCCAGGGTCGGCTTCAGCGCCCGCGGGTCAAAGTAATCATATTCGATCGCATAACCCGGGCGGAGAATCCGGGCATTTTCCAGACCCTTGATGGAACGTACCAGTTCCACCTGCACATCGAATGGCAGGCTGGTGGAAATGCCGTTGGGGTAATACTCGTTGGTCGTCAGGCCTTCGGGCTCCAGGAATATCGGATGGCTCGTCTTGCCGGCGAAGCGATGAATCTTGTCTTCTATAGACGGACAGTAACGCGGGCCTATGCCTTCTATCACCCCGGTGTACATGGGCGACCGGTCCAGCCCGCCGCGTATGATTTCATGGGTTCGCGGGTTGGTTTGTGTCAGCCAGCACGGCAGCTGGGCCGGATGCATCTCACGCCGACCCATGAAAGAGAATACCGGGACGGGGTCATCCCCTGGCTGACTGTCCATCACTGAAAAATCTATGCTACGCCCGTCGATGCGCGGCGGCGTGCCGGTCTTCAGCCTTCCCGCCGGTAAATCGAGCGCGCGCAGGCGCATCGCCAGCGCATTCGCTGGCGGGTCGCCCGCCCGGCCGGCTTGATAGTTCGACAGGCCCACATGAATCAGACCGGAGAGAAACGTTCCGGTTGTCAGGACCACTGTCTTTCCTGAAATCCGGATGCCGAGTTGCGTGACAACACCGCTGACTCGACCTGATTCGACAATCAAGTCATCGACAGCCTGTTGAAACAGCGTCAGGTTCGGCTGATTCTCCAGACGGGTGCGTATGGCCTTTCGATACAGCACGCGATCTGCCTGGGCCCGGGTAGCGCGCACTGCGGGACCCTTGCTGGAATTCAGGATCCGGAACTGGATACCTGCCTCGTCGGTGGCAAGCGCCATGGCGCCACCCAACGCGTCGACTTCCCTTACCAGATGCCCCTTGCCGATACCACCTATCGACGGATTGCAGGACATCTGGCCGAGCGTTTCCAGGCTGTGCGTCAGCAGCAGCGTGCGCTGCCCGGCGCGGGACGCAGCCAAGGCCGCTTCGGTCCCGGCATGGCCACCACCCACTACGATGACATCGAACGGATCAGAAAAAGACATGGCGCCGCAGAACACCCTTTTTCAAAGAGGCTGGATTCTACAGCAACCGACTGGGCCAGCGAGAACACGCAGGCAGGTAATCGCGGGTGTTTCACGTGGAACAAAATCAAGTGTTCCACGTGAAACATGCAAAAGCTTCAGGTGAAGGAAATCCCCAGCGCCTCACGGCGCAACGCGAGTTCCCGCGGCAGACGGTCACCCAACGAATCAAGCAACTCATCGTGTGATGCCAGTTCCTGCTTCCAGCTGGAAGAGTTGAACGATGTGACTTCAACAAAACGCGCATTGCCAAAGGATTCCAGACCGCTCCAGTCCAGGTCCGCAAACTCCGGAATCCAGCCAATTGGGGTCTCCTGCGCATGTGCCCTGCCCTGGCAGCGCTCGACGATCCATTTCAAGACACGCATGTTTTCGCCAAATCCTGGCCAGATGAACTTTCCCTGGGCATCGGTGCGGAACCAGTTGACGCAGAACACATGCGGTCGCTTCTGCACACTACGCCCGAGTTTCAGCCAATGGCCGAAATAGTCACCCACGTTGTAGCCACAAAAGGGAATCATCGCCATCGGGTCGCGACGCACCACGCCGACCTTCCCGGTCGCGGCAGCGGTGGTTTCGGATCCCATGGTTGCCGCCATGTAGACCCCTGCGTCCCAGTTGAATGCCTCCACCACCAAGGGCACCGTATCGGAACGACGGCCCCCCACAATGAACGCCGATATCGGGACGCCGTTCGGATTCTCCCATTCAGGATCGATCGATGGACATTGTGACGCAGGCACGGTAAATCGCGAGTTGGGGTGGGCCGCCTTACGACCGCTCGCCCTGCAAATCTCTGGCGTCCATTCCTTGCCCTGCCAGTCGATCAGCTTTTCCGGTGGGGTATCGGTCATTCCTTCCCACCAAACATTGCCATCCGGTGTCTTGGCGACATTCGTAAAAATTACGTTGCACTGCAGCATAGCCATGCAATTAGGGTTGGTCTTGCTTGAGGTACCCGACGCAACGCCGAAAAATCCCGCTTCAGGGTTGATCGCATAAAGCCGTCCGTCGTCACCTGGCTTGATCCAGGCTATATCTTCCCCAACTGTTGAGATTTTCCAGTCGCGGAACGCAGCGGGTGGAACGAGCATGGCGAAATTCGTCTTGCCGCACGCCGAAGGAAACGCAGCGCTGACGTAGGTTTTTTCACCTGAAGGCGATGTCAACCCGAGAATCAACATGTGTTCCGCAAGCCAGCCCTGCTCCCGCCCCATGATGGAGGCGATGCGCAAACTGAAGCACTTCTTGCCCAACAGCGCATTCCCACCATAGCCCGAACCGAAAGACCAGATCTCCTTGGTGTCGGGAAAATGAACGATGTACTTGTGCTCCTTGTTGCACGGCCACGGCACGTCCTTTTCACCCGCCACAAGCGGTGCCCCGACCGAGTGCACGCAGGGCACGAAATTGCCCTCCTCTCCCAGTATGTCCCAGACCTGCTTTGTCATGCGTGTCATTACACGCATCGACACCACCACATAGGGGGAATCGGAGATTTCGATGCCGATGTGCGCTATGTGCGACCCTAGCGGGCCCATTGAAAACGGGACGACATACATGGTGCGGCCGCGCATGCAGCCATCGAACAATTGATCCAGGGTGCCGCGCATCTCCTTGGGGTCCACCCAATTGTTGGTCGGACCGGCATCGCCTTTGGTCTTAGAGCAGATGAAAGTGCGATCCTCCATGCGCGCCACATCACTCGGGTCAGAAAGCGCGAGATAACTATTTGGCCGCAGTTTCGGATTGAGACGTTCGAAAGTGCCGCCCTTGACCATTTCGTCGCACAACCGGTCGTACTCTTCCTGGGACCCGTCGCACCAGACCACGTTGCTGGGCTTGGTAAGCGCGGCAATATGCGCGACCCACTCGACGGCGCCACGGTGTCTTATATACGCCGGCGGGTTTGCACCGACCTGCGGAGAAAAGGCTTGATTCATTGGCATTCAGTCTCTGTTCATGGAAATTGGGCACATGACGAAAGCAAAAAATGGTGCTGCCGTTGAATGCCCGCGGCGCGAAGGTGGAAATTTACCACGACTTTGCCCTCTACTGCGCCCGTCACCTGCCGCATGTGTTCGCTGCAGTACGCAAAATCACCCCGCTTCCGTACCACCCGCCGGTCTGAAAAATCGACCACCGCCGGCGATCAGACGCGTGACCCGGACTTCCCCGATAGCAACCCTGGCCTGAGAGGCTGTGATTTTTTCAATTTTAGCAGTTGGCATTTGAGCACAGAGGTGATTCACTCCACTGCGGAATGAAATATGCGATAGGCATGAAATTACTCGCTACCGACCGTTTATTTGACGATTTCTCTGCTTTTTCTACCT
>SHXF01000109.1 GCA_009693435.1 Betaproteobacteria bacterium
TGCACCAGAGTCCCCTCGAACAATTCTCCGCTTTCGCTTGTCATCTCGATTCCATCTCGCGTTGTCATAGCTCTCTTAACGTACCAGCGCTCTAACCGTGGACCAGGTAGTACGGATATTTTTATAATTTTTCACAGGCTCTGAGCGCAAAAGCCCCTTGGCAGCAATGCCTGGGGGCTTTGTTTTATCTTGAGCGGCTTGACGAGCCCGTGCCCGACTTCGTGTGAAAGCTGCCGCTCGCTGACGGTCTGCCTCTATTCGATAACCCGATCCGCGCGCACGATGATGGATTGAGGGAACCTGATATTCATCGCCTTGGCGGCCTTCATGTTGATGACCAGTTCCAGCATGATTGGCTGCTCGATCGGCAGATCGGATGGCTTCGCACCCTTGAGTATGCGGTCCACAACGGTGTTGTGGGTTCGCTACGCTCACCGCCAACCTACAGAAACTGAGCCTGTTGCAGCGTGGCCTTCGGCAGACTCAGCCGGAACGGTGTCATATTATCGAACAGGTCATTCGGTGTTCCCCGCGCGCGCCTCGCCTGGTCCTCCGCCCGGCAGGCCGCGCAGCAATTCCAGCGCCTCCGCAAGCGGCATCACGTCCGCATACTTCTCCGACATGTCGAACAGGTTCACCGCGTGGCTCACCGCGCTGCGGTCGTACACGCACTCCTCGGGCACCACCACCTTGAAGTTGTAGGCGAAGGCATCGACCACCGAGCCGCGCACGCAGCCCGAGGTTGTGCAGCCGGTGACAAGCAGCGTGTCCGCGCCGAGATCGATCAGGTAGCTTGCCAGCGGCGTGCCGAAAAACGCCGAAGGATGTTTCTTCGGCACCAGCACGTCGCCTGCCTGCGGCGCGATCTCCGGTGGAAAGGCATAACCTTCCTTCGGAATGGTCATGATGGCCGGGACCTTGCGTCCCAGCGCGCCCCGATCGAATGCTTCCTTCTGCGAGACATGGGGATAGAGCACCGGCCAGCCGCGTTCGCGATACATCTTCAGCAGTATCGCAATGTGATGCACCGCATTCCAGGCGACATCGCCGCAACTGGTCGGATATTCCTTTATCGCTTCCCAGAACGGCATCGGCGTCGATCCGACCGTACGGTACTGCACGTCGATGATGAGCATCGCCGGCCGCGTGCCGATGCCGCCCTTGCGCCCGAACCCGGCGGCGCGGTAGCCGCGCTGCTCCTCTTCGCTGATAATGCCGTCCCATGGTCGCACGCTGCCTCCTCGTGAATCCGGGCCGGAACGCCCGCTCAGTCAAACGGCTTTCAATATAGCGCATCGTCGGTTGCGCCGAAGGCAGCGCGATACGGAGCATGCAGGCACAATCCATATCCGATCGGATAGCATTGGCCTTGGCCTTGGCCTTGGCCTTGGCCGCCGGTTGCCTCTGATTCAACGGTCGCACCTGAAAGGCACAGATGAGAATTTTTCACTTCAGCGAGCAACCCTATCCGCCCGCCTGGGACATGAGCGCGCCCTCGCTGCGCGTCACGCCGCCGAACGAGCAATGCGATCCGGAGGTGCTGGCCGGCCTGTATCACCGCTATCTCGACGAGTGGCAGGTGGCCGACGAACTCGGCTTCGACATCATGATCAACGAGCATCACAGCACGCCGGTGTGCATGTCGGCGGCAGCGAGCGTCATCCACGGCATCCTCGCGCGCGTGACCAAACGCGCCCGGCTGCTGATACTGGGCGTACCCATCGCCAACCGCCTCGACCCGGTGCGCGCGGCCGAGGAACTCGCCATGGTCGACGTGATTTCGCGCGGACGGCTCGAGATGGGCTTCGTCAAAGGCGTCGCCTACGAAATTCCGGTGGCCGCGCGCTCCGCAGTGCGCATCATGGACCGCTTCTGGGAGGCGCATGATCTGATCCTCAAGGCCATGACCACGCGCGACGGTCCGTTCGCCTGGGAAGGACAGTACTTCCAGTTGCGCAACGTCAACCTCTGGCCGCGCCCCTTCCAGCAGCCGCATCCGCCGGTGTGGATCACCGGCGTGAGCGCGAGCAGCGTGCGCCCGATTGCCGAGCGCGGCTATGTGCTCGCCACCATGTTCAACGGCTACCAGGCAAAGGCGCTGTTCGAGTCCTACCGGAAGATCCGCGGCGAAATGGGCCACGCGCACACGCCGCCGGACCGCTTTGCCTACCTCGGCATGGTCGCGGTGGCAGGATCGGAAGCGGAAGCACGCCGACGCGCCGGGATCATGCAAGCCTTCATCCGCTCCGCCGCGGTGGTGTCGGCGCCGATCCGGAACCCGCCCGGCTACATGTCGCCCAGGGACAACGCGCGCATGATGAAACCCGCGACCCAGTCCGGATTCGGCATGATGACCCTGGACGGCCGCGCCGTCGGTCTTGCCCACGCCAGCGTGCAGGACCTGATCGACACCGGCCTGATGTTCGTCGGCACGCCCGACCAGGTCTACGAGCAGATCGCGCGCTACTGCGACGTGGTGGGTGGCCTCGGCAACTTCATCGCCATGTGCCAGGCCGGCGAACTGTCGCACGAAGACACCGTGGACAACCTGACCCTGTTCTCGCGTGAAGTGATGCCCCGTCTGAAAGAGCGGCATGCGGCGGAAATGGTCACCGACTGAAATCCCCGGGCTCCATGGCACGCCCAGTTCCTTTGCGCCGCTCATGATGCCCGACAGAACCGCATCGGCATGCTCCTGGTTTCTGCGCTCGTGCTCGACGATGGATACGGCGCTGTGCGACACCAGCTGCGCGTATGTCGGCACTTCGTACTCGTGTTCGGCGATCAGCGCCGTCACCTTTGCTCCGAACACCTTCGCCAGCTTGAGGCCTTCGCCCACCGCCTAGTCGGCCAGTTCGGATCCGTCCGCCGGAATCATGATGTGCTTGAACATGGTCGTCCTCCCCTGGAATTGCCGTTCATTGCCGCCCAGGCTGAATGCAGTGTGCTGCAGTGTGGTCAGGGGACTTTGATCCAGGTCAGCAGCACATCTGGACGGCTGCGCGACCGGGACAGCGGTGATACGTGTCGGCGATCGCCCGGGCGGACGCCGTTCGGGCGTCGCCCCGTTGTTCGGCTTTTGCGCACCCGGGCTAGCGGGGCAAGTGTCCATTTCCGCAATGGCGTCAAGCGTGTTTCGCCTAAAATGGCGGAGCTGCAAGGGGCGCCGCCCCTTTGTGCAAGGGGCACCGCCCCTTTGTGCAAGAGGCGCCGCCCCTTTGTTCAGCATCTGCCTGAAATGGAACGCGGCGCCGGATCATTGTGCCGACAGAGACAAGGCCGGGCGGCGAGGAGCAGAACAATGAAAGTGTGGCACTTCACCGAGCAACCCTATTACCCGGCCTGGGACAAAACCACGGACGCGCTCAAGAATACGCTCCCCGGCAATCACCTCGATCCCGGCGTCGCGGCCGAACTGCTCAACCGTTATCTGGATGAATGGGAGTTGTGCGACGAACTCGGCATCAACATCCTCATCAACGAGCATCACTCGACCGCGACCTGCATGTCGTCCTCCTGCACCCTGCCGCTGGCGGCGCTGGCCCGCGCGACCAAAAAGGTGCGATTAATGTCGCTCGGCATCCCGATCGCGAACCGCGCCGATCCGGTGCGGGTGGCGGAAGAGGTCGCCATCATCGACTGCTACTCGCGCGGACGGTTCGAAATGGGTTTTGTGCGCGGCATCGACTATGACGTCTTCCCGGCCAACTCGCCGCCCGTCACGCAGACGCGGCGTTTTGCCGAAGCCTACCGGCTCATCATCAAGGCACTCACCACGCATGACGCGCCGTTTTCCTGGCAGGGAGAATTCTTCAACTACCGCAGCGTCAATGTCTGGCCGCGGCCCTGCCAGCAGCCCCATCCCCCGGTCTGGATGGTGGCGCTGGGCGCGGCCGCCGGCGGCTGGATCGCCGAGCAGAAAGCCAAGGTGGGCACCTTCCTGACCGGGCGCGATTCCAAGCTGCTCTACGACACCTACCGCCGCCGCTGGCTGGAACTCGGGCTGGGCATGCCCTCGCCCGACCAGTTCGGCTACATGGCGATCATTGCGGTCGCGGACAAGGAAGCGGACGCCAAGCGCCACGCCTATCAGATAGCGGGGTACCTGCGCACCCAGAGCCGGCTGGACGTGCAGTTCCAGAATCCCCCCGGCTATATCCCCGCGAAATTCTTCGCCAAAAAGCTGCGCATCGAGTCGCAGAAGGATTACCTGCCGGTGCGGCTGCTGCCGCGCGCAGACGGCAGCAGCCTCAACCTGCGCGGCGCCAGCATCGACGACCTCATCGACGCGCATGTCGTATTCGCGGGAACGCCCGACCAGGTGTACCAACAGATCAAGGCGTACAACCAGTACGTGGGCGGCTGCGGCAACCTGCTGATGATGGGACAGGGCGGCGACCTGAGCCACGAGGACACCGTGGCATCGCTGAAACTTTTTTCCCGGGAAGTACTGCCGCGGCTTTCGGCACTGTCGGTGGACGGCTACGAAGTGCCGCGGGCGACGCAGGCCGCTGCCTGAATGTCGATCGCGCACGCATTCCGTTCTGAACACCCGGTTTTGAACAATGCCAGCCCAACGCAGCAAAGAGGAGAAAGAACGATGACATCGAACCGGTTCTCGCAGACATGGCGCAGACTGCTGGCCGCGCTGTGCCTGTCTGTCCTCGCTGGCACGGCTGCAGCGCAAGGCGGCTTCCCGTCGAAGCCCGTGCGCATGATCGTGGGATTTCCGCCGGGCGGCGTCAACGATCTCTTCGGCCGGGTGATTGCGCAGCAGTTGCAGTCGCAGTTGAGCCAGCCGGTGGTGGTCGAAAACAGGCCCGGCGCCAACAGCAACATCGCCGCGGCGCTGTTCTCCAGAATGCCGCCCGACGGCCACGCGCTGTTCCTGGTCAACATCGGCGTGATGGTGCACAACCGCTACCTGTACCAGAAACTCGAATACGATCCGCGCGACTTCGTGCCGCTGTCTCTCGCCACCGAATTCGGCATGATGCTCGCCGTGCGCCGCGAGTCGCCGTTCAAGGGCCTGCGCGACCTCGTTGAATACGGCAAGGCGAATCCCGGCAAGCTGAACTACGGATCGGTGGGCATCGGCTCGTCGCTGCACCTGTCGGCGGAAATGTTCAACAACATGGCCGGTATACGCGCCGAGCACGTGCCCTTCGCCGGCGGCGCGCAGGTGATGAACGACATCGTCGCCGGCCGGGTCGACTACGTGCTCACGCCGGGACTCCTGGCTGCGACGCAGACGCAGATGCGGCCGCTCGCGGTGATCGAACGCAAGCGTCGCGAATCGCTGCCCGACGTGCCCGCGGTGGCCGAGGCCGGCCTGCCTGAATTCGACGTGAACGGCTGGCTGGGTTTCGTCGCCCCGAAAGGCATGACACCCGAACTGGTGCAACGCCTCAACGCCGAAATCAACCGCGCTCTCGCCACGCCCGAAGCAGCCGAGCGCGTCGGCAAGATCGGCATGGTGCCCAAGGGCAGCACGCCGGCGCAGTTTGCGCAATTGATCGAAGCAAGCGACCAGGTGTGGGCGCCGCTGATCAGAAAGCTCGGTGTAAGACTGGACTGACGCGGTGGCGGAACTGCGGCCTGTGCCCCATGGCACAACCTTTGCCGTTACCGCCACGCGCAGGTTGGGCTGAGCCTGTCGAAGCCGCTTTTCCGGTACACTTTGTAGCATTTTATATACTAAATTTTGGCGGTAATGCATTGTAGATACCCGTACTATTTGGTTGATATCTGAATAATTATCCGAATTTTATCCACTTCATTGATCCGCACGAAGTGCAGCGGCAAACAACGAGGAATCCGATGACTACCCGTCGCGCGCTGCTGGCATCGCTCGGATTGTGTGCGCTGTCATCGCAATTCGGTGCATGTGCACAGCAGCCGGATAAAATCCGGCGCATCGGATTCCTGGGAACGCGATCGCGCTCGATGCCATCCATTCCGGGAGCGGTGGAGAATATCTTCGTTCAGGGAATGCGTGATCTTGGCTACGTCGACGGAAAAAATATCATTATCGAATGGCGTTTTGCCGACTACAAATTTGAACGTCTTGCCAGCCTGGCTGCCGAGCTCGTCAGATTAAACCCTGAAGTAATCGTTACACATGCCACCCCCGCGGTTCAGGCTTTGCATCTGGCGACTCGCACCATTCCCATCGTCTCCGCATCCATGGGTGACCCGATAGCCAGCGGTTTTGCCGCGAGCCTGGGACGGCCCGGCGGAAACATCACCGGCCTATCCATCATGAGCACCGATGTCAGTCCGAAGCAGATCGAACTGCTGAAGACCATGGTGCCGGCCCTGTCGCATGTCGCTTTTCTCTGAAGTTCCGCCGGGTTGCGTTACGCCGCCGTCCTCAAGAGCATTCAGACTTCTGCGCAGCAGCTACGCCTGAAAGTCCTGCCGATAGATGTCAGCTCTCCGCAGGAGATAGAGCGCGCATTTGACACCATGCGACAAGAGCGCGTGCAAGCCCTCATTGTTCAGGCCGGCACGCTGTTTATCGGGCAAAGGCGCCAAATCGTGGAACTTGCGGCACGCCATCGACTTCCGTCCATGTATTTCTACGTGGACGATGTACAGGCTGGCGGCTTGATGAGCTACGGTCAAAACAGCGTTGAACATTACCGGCGAGTCGTGACTTACGTGGACAAGATTCTCAAGGGCGCCAAGCCGGGCGATCTGCCGATCGAACAGCCTACAAGAATTTATCTTGCCATCAACCGCAAGACCGCCAAGGCACTCGGGATCACGATTGCACAGGAGTTGTTGTTGCGGGCCGACGAAGTGATCGACTGATTGCGCATCAGGCCTTCGACGAGGTTCGCCTGCCGGCAGCAATCAGCTTCTTCAGCGCTTCGTCGATCCGGGTCTGCCAGCCCGCGCCACCGGCTTTGTAATGCTCGACAACCTCCGGCGACAGCCGCAGCGACAGCGGCACCTTGGTGGGCACCCGCTGCGGGCCGCGTCGGCGCGGGCGCGGCTCGATCGTATCGCCGACGCGATATTCCGCCCGTGCGAGCATGGCCACGCTGACTTCGGGCAACTCCTCATACTCGTCCGCCGCAATGACGTGGCTGTCAACTTTTCGCAAATTGCTGGCTATGCGTCTTGATTTCACGCTCATTCGCCTTCCTCATCGAAAATACATGCCGTACACCTGACCGCTCGACCCAGCCAATTACCACCATCCGCCCTGCCAGAAAACCCAGGGTAATTAGACGAGTTTCACCATATTCGCGGCGCTCGTCGGCGAAGGTGAAGGTCTCGCCATTGAATACCCGCCGTGCATCGACGAAGTCCAAGCCCCGATCACGTAACGTCCTGTCACGCTTGGCCTGATCAAAGGTGATTTCCACGATCAGATTGTATATACATTCATATCGGGCGTCACGCCTGCTTTCCGGCCTCGCGGAGTGCGGACATTTTCAGATCCGCGTGGGGATGATCCCCGATACTTCGTGCGCGCCTACCTGATTCCCAGTCGGGCGTCTGCTGAAAACCGGCCGCCGCCGCGCCCGATCAGGTAGAGGGCCAGAGCGGCCCAGGACAGATGGGTCGGCCACGCGTCGGGATACACGAACACCTGTATGACCGCCGTCATGGCCAGCAGCGCGAACGCGGACAAGCGCGTGCACAGGCCGATGACCAGCAGCAACGGGAACAGGTGCTCGGCGTACGCGGCCAGGTGCGCGGCAACATCGGGAGGCAGCAGCGGAACCTTGTACTCTTCGGCGAACAGGGTGCGGGCGCCGTCCGTCACGCTCAGCCATCCCTCTACCTTGGTGCGGCCGGAAAAAAAGAAAATCGCCGCCAGTGCGATGCGCGCGATCAGTGCAAGCAGGGTATCGCCGATCCAGGCTGCCGCGGATTCGGCAATCGTGTTCCACGCGGCCCGCAGGCGCAGCATCGCGGACGCTCGAGTAGCAGTGTCAATCATGGCGCAGTCCCTTGCAGATTGCTGTTCTCGGAGGTCTGCAGGCCGGCGAATGCCCCGGCTTCGAGCAGCCCCGACATGAGGCGCGACAGGTCGGCACCCGCGTCCGCCCGCAGCGCGGCGAGCGCGGCTTCAGCCGCCGGATGGCCCTGGTCGCAGGCGTCGAGGAATGCGCAGGCGGCGATGTCAAGTTCGACATGCGTCACTTCACTCTGCGGCCGCACCAGCAGGATTCCCTCGCCGCACCATTCGATTTCGTCCGCCAAACCGGCGCCTGGCACCCGGTTGCGCCGCCATAGGGCCGCGATCGGCAGGTCCTGGAACCAATGCCAGCGCGCGGAAGCGTGGGGCCGCAACACACTGCGCCCGAGCGTGTCCCTGTCCAGGTGCGCCACCTCGCTCGCCGCAAGCGGCGGTTCATCGCGCGCGCCGTGCGCCTCGCTCCAGAAACGATCGACTGTCGCCACCCCGGCGAGGTAGGGCAACTCCGCGGCAGGCGGGAACTGCGCAAGGAACGCCGCAAACCCGGCGCCGTAGTCGAGCAACGAGGGATGCGAAGGGGGATTACCGCGCACGAAAATAGCCGCTGCAGCCCGGAACCACTCATCGCCTACCAGCCGCGCCACCGACGGATAGTTCGCCTGCAGCGCGTCGATGCAGCCCTTCATGACCGTGTTGCGGTACACGGCAAACCCGGGCTGGCGCACCAGCCGCGCGATCGAAGATGCGGGGTCGGAATCGGGATCGAGCAACGCCTGTGCGAACGCATCCTGGAACTGCTGCAGCGCGCCGCCCTCAGCACATCGCTGGGCATTCATCATGCGGCCATCGCAATCGGCGTGCGCAGCACGTGCTGCGCGCGCTCGCGCTCGGCGAGCAGCGCCTCGTAGGCAGGCAGATTTCCATCGCGCTCTATCAGTGTCGGACGCGGGCCGACGCGGGCAATGAAGCGCTGGTACAGCGACCAGACCGCTTCGGCCACTGGCGCATCGTGCGAGTCGATCAACAGCGCCGCGCCGAGCGCCGGGTCGGCGGAATGACCGGCCAGATGGACTTCCTCCACCGCATCGCCGGGAAACGCGTCGATGAAAGCCTCGGCATCGAATCCCAGATTGCGCGCACTCACGAATACATTGTTGATATCGAGCAGCAGCCTGCATCCGGTTCGGTTTGCGAGTTCGGCGAGGAAACCCGTTTCCTCGTATTCATGGGCCTCCATGACGAGATAATGCGACGGATTCTCTATGAGTATCGCCCGCCGCAATGCGTCCTGGACGCGGCTGATATTTCCGGCCACGCGCGCCAGCGCCTCGCCGGTTCTCGGCAGCGGGAGCAGGTCCGGATAATACGTGCCACCCCAGGCTGACCAGGCAAGGTGCTCGGAAATGCGCGCCGGTTCGATGCGCGCCGCGAGCGACGCCAGCCGCGCCAGGTGGGCCGCGTCGGGATCGGCGTCCGCACCCAGCGACATGGCCACCCCGTGCAGCGACAGCGGATGGCGAGCACGTATCGCCTCCAGCCATGCGAGCCGCGGTCCGCCATCGACCATGTAATTCTCGGGATGGACCTCGAACCAGATGCCGTCCGCGGGCGAAGCAAGCGCCCGGTCATAGTATTCCGGCTTCAAGCCCAGCCCGGCGGACGCTGACACGATTGCGGCGCGCCTGCCTCAGGTCTTGGTCGGCGCGAGCGCACCAGTGCCGCGGGGCGTCTTCATGGTGGCGCAGGTGCCCTTGGCGACATACTTCCAGGCATTGCCCTGATAGTCGGTCTTGGAGGTGCCGGCACAGGTGGTCCCGGCGCCGGCGGCGCAGTCGTTCTTGCCGGCGAGCGATACACCGTAGCATTTTTCCTGTGCCGCGGCCTTGTCCTGGGCAAGCGCGGCGCCGGAGGCGAGTGCGCTCAGCGCGAGCGCGGTGACGGCAAGAGAGTGGCGGTTCATGGTGATTCCTTTCATTGGGGTAGGTAGGGGGACCGCCGCACCGCGTGATTGAATTACGGGTCGGACGATCTGCATGCTAGTTCGCCGGGCAGGGTCGAAAAGTTACACCTCGTGCAGAATTCACCGCCGCGAAATAAACTGCGCCGGCTGTAACCAATTCCGCTTCCGCAACGAATTACCAGGCGAGGTAGGCAGTGCTGTGCTGAGCAACGAGGAACGACTGAAAGGCCTGCTGGTTCTCGGCCTCGCCGGCGACGCATCCGCCTATGAGGCCTGCCTGCGTGAGTTGAGCGGACACCTGCGTAGATTCCTCCGCAAGCGCCTCGCCCGGCTGCCCGATGACGTTGAGGATCTGCTCCAGGAAACCCTGTTCGCCGTGCACAACCAGCGACACACCTACGACACGAACCAGCCCCTGACGGCCTGGCTGCATGCCATCGCGCGCTACAAGCTGATCGATTTCCTGCGGCGCCGGTCGCGTGGCGACGCCCTCAACGACCCGCTCGATGATTCCAGCGAACTGCTTGCGGCCGCGGACAGCGATGCATCCGAGGCGCGCCGCGACCTTGGCGTGCTGCTGGCGCAGTTGCCGGCGGGCCAACGCCTGCCGATCGTGCACACCAAGATCGAAGGCCTGTCGGTGGCCGAGACCGCGCGCCTCACCGGCATGTCGGAATCCGCGGTAAAGGTGGGCGTGCATCGGGGCATGAAGGCACTGGCCGCCCGCCTGAAGGAAAGCGGATGAAGACCGATGATCTGGTGACGATGCTGGCCACCGGCCTCGCGCCCGCCGATACGCGCCAGAGCGGACGGCGTTACGGCATCGCGCTCGCCGCAGGGCTAGCCGGGGCGGCGTTGCTCCTGGTCGCGCTGCACGGCGTGCGGCCGCAGCTTGCCGCCGACGCGCGACTCGCTATGTTCTGGGGCAAGCTCGGCTTCGTGGCACTGCTGCTCGCGGGCGGACTGTGCGCCGCCGCGCGACTGTCGCGCCCCGGCGCATTGCTCGGCTGGGCGCCGGCACTGCTCGTCGCACCGGTGCTCGCCATGTGGATCGCCGCAGCAGGGGCACTGGTCCAGGCAGAGCCCGGTGAGCACGCGCGACTCGTTCTCGGCACAACCTGGAACGCCTGCCTTTTCAACATCGCCCTGTTGTCGCTGCCGGCTTTCGCGGCGGCGTTCTGGGCGATGCAGGGGCTCGCCCCGACCCGCCTGCGACTGGCGGGCGCAACGGCAGGGCTGTTCGCCGGCGCGGCGGGAGCGCTGGTGTACACCGTCCACTGTCCGGAACTCGCGGCACCCTTCCTTGGCATCTGGTACGTGCTCGGCATGCTGATTCCGACCGCCGCCGGGGCGCTGCTCGGCCCGCGCCTGCTGCGCTGGTAGTCAGAGGTAGCGCACCAGTCTTGCGTGCGAGGGGAGCGAACGCGAGACTCTGGATCGGTCGGTCGCCGGAACCGGCACGACGACTGCGCCGGGGATTCGCCCAGACAACGGACTAGCGTCGATCGGGGTTGTAAAACCACAGCAATATTTATACTGTTTTTTTTCCATTAGTCATTGTAGATGTCCGTATTACGGGCGTATGTTTCTTATAATTGCCAAGATTATCAAGTGGCCAGACGCGCCGTCTCAGGTCGCGGAAGGACCGCCCGCAGGATCGCGAGGCCGAGCACAGCGGAGGTGAGCGAGCCGAGAAAAACGCCGAGCCGCGTCTGCACCACGTACTCGCTGTCCGCGCCTTCGACGGCGAGTCCGGCGAGCAGGCCCACCGCTATGCCAAGCGGCACCGGCGCGAGAAACGTGCCGATTCCCACGCCGCCCAGCGACACGCCGGCATTGGGAATGCACACAGGGGCAGAATTGCAAACGCTACGGCGCGTGCAGATCGTGCTCCAGGCGACGCAGCGGCGCGTGCGCTTCCGAACCGCGTGCGCGCAGCGGCGGCAATCGCGAGCAGGATGCCTTCCACGGATTCGAGCGCGACGAAATCGAGCAGCGCGTGTATCACCCGCGCCTGGCGCTCCGTGCCATCGTGCCGTCCGGGGCAATGGTTCTCAAGCGCCGTCTCCAGCGACAAACAACCGGTCCGTTGCGGCCTCGGTAATGGCGACCACGCACCGATGGGTTGCGCGCCGTTCGACCGAAATCGCGAAGAACTCCTCGACGATTTCAGGCGTTCGTCCCAGGATTTTCATGTCGTACTGCGTTTCGATTTCCGATTCGAGCTAGGGCGCAGCTTCAGCGCCCCAGGCACAGGCACAGGCGGTATTCCTGCGACCACGGCGCGACGAATCCGCGCCCTACGACGGCGGTGCAAGGCCAGCGTCATGGAAGCCCGGACCGCAAATTCAGCGCCGCACCGCCTTCAACCTCGACACGTACGCGTTGTCCCGGATGTAGAAGCGCAGCAGGCGCTTCGCCCAGTGGCCGGCGTAATCGACGCCGATGCGGGGCGCGCGCACGATGCGGAACTTTTCGGTCCGCGGGGGTTCGGCGATGTGCAGATCCCCGCTCAGCGCATCGTGCCCGTTCCGGCGCAAGTCGATGCCCATCGCCTTGCACAACAGCGCCGGCCCCTGTGTCCTGCCTTCGATATTCCTTACCGGCTCCAGTGCGCGCAACAGCACCGCAGAGGCATGTCCTTCGGACTCGGTGACCACGTTCACACAGTAGTGCATGCCGTAGATCTGGTACACGTAGAAATGACCCGGGGGACCGAACATCACCCGGGTGCGCGGCGTCAGGCCCTTCGATGAATGCGCGGCGAGATCGTGCTCGCCCAGATAGGCCTCGACTTCCACGATGCGGCCGACCCGCTCGACGCCGCCCACCCGATGCACCAGGTGCTTGCCAAGAAGTTCCCGCGCGACGATGACGGTGTCGCGGTCGTAGAAGTGCCGGGGGAGCATGGATTCAGGCGCCAACCAGCGCGCCCGCCCCGCCCCAATCGAGCATCCAGCGGGCGATGCCGGCGAGTTCCTCGTCGCCATGCTCGTAGCCCATCAGTTGCACGCCCAGCGGCACGCCGTCCGCGACCAGCAGCGGCAGGTTCCAGGCCGGTGCGCCGATTACGGAGGACGCATCGTTGTACCAGGGCGTGCCCAGCGGCGGCAGGCCGATCTGTCCCGGTCCGATGTGAGCCAGGGTGATGAATCCGTCCACGCCGCCGGCGAAGGCGCGATGCGCCGCCTGCAGTTCGGCCTTGCGCGCGAGCGCGGTACGGTAGTCGGCGAGTGTCATGCTCGCGGTGCGCTTCAGCGGGCCGAGCACGTTGGGTCCGAAGGCGTCGGGTCGACGCTCGGCATAGTACTGCAGCGGCCAGCGGCCTTCCCAGGCCATGATGTCGAACAGCACCTTGTGGGCTTGCTGCGTGAGTTCTTCGTAGCGGCGCGCCTGCGGCGAGGACTCGGGCTCGACAATCTCGACACCGCTCTCCGCGAGCCGTGCAACGAACCCCTCGAACAAAGCCTGCGAGCGCGCGTCGGTCTTGTCCCAGCCGCTGGTGTACTGGCGCGCCAGGCGCTGCGGGCGCCGCGCCGCGGGCAGCGCGAATTCGCCATAGAGCCCCGGGTGACCGGGCAATCCGCCGACCGTGTGGGCGATGTAGTGCGTCACTTCCCAACAGTCGGTGAGCGTGCCCGCGAGCATGCCCACCTGCGCGATCGAATCGGTGCCGCTGAATCCGCCGCCGCCATGCAACGCGCCGAAGGTCGGCTTGTTGCCGATCACGCCGCAGATCGACGCCGGCCGCACGATGGAGCCGCGCACCTGCGCGCCGCTCGCCACCGGCAGCATGCCGGCGGCCACCGCCGCGGCGGATCCGGACGACGAACCACCCGGCGTGCGCCGCAGATCCCAGGGATTGCGCGTCGGTCCGGGCGCCGCCATGCCGAGTTCGGTGGTGACCGTCTTGCCGACGATGAGCGCGCCGCCGCGGCGCAGCGCATGCACGTGTGCCGCATCGCGCCCGGCGTGCCAGTCCTTGAAATAGGCGCTGTTCATGCCGGTGGGCAAGTACTCGGTCTCGTACAAGTCCTTGATACCCACCGGCAGACCATCGACGCTGGAACACTGCGCTCCTGCGGCATAGCGCTTCGCCGACGCGTCGGCCGCGGCGCGCACGCCCTCGAGGTCGATGCTGGCAAAGGCCTGCACCTCGGGTTCACGCGCGGCGATGCGCGCAAGGCACTCTTCCAGCCAGCGGCGCGGATCGGAGCGAGCGTCGATGAACGAGCGTCGGGCAGCGGCGAAACACAGGTAACCGGGATCGGCCGGGTCATAACGGCGCATCAACGATTTCTTTCATTGTTATCGGGTGTTATTGGGGTCTGTCCCCGGTTTCACCCGGTATCAGGCGATGACCTATACTCTATCGCACACGCGATAATGCACGTGGGTACCGGTCATATTCCGTGCGCGCATTACCGGAAGGACTCTGCCAGAGTGAAGCAATGAGAATGTTAGCGGCCATCCTCAAAGGCATGATGCCGTTTCGCAAGCAACCGGCGCCGCCGAGCCCATAACTCCGCTCTAACGACACGCCGCGCCGGCGGGATCCCCCGGCACGGACGCGGACGCGGTCGGAAGTGTAGCGGACCGGCCGCAGCGGCTCGGAGCATGTCACTGCTCGCCGGTGCTCACTGCGCGGCGCTCTTCGCGCATCGCC